>CAIQPV010000024.1 GCA_903873725.1 uncultured Nitrosomonadales bacterium | reverse complement strand
GTGAAGGGTAGCGGTTTCAATCATATGGAATTCCTCCCGAGCGCCTGTTATTGCACGGACCTCAGACCTCTACCGCTGACCATTTGACGACATACCACAAAGTGGATATCGCCCTGGACACTTTTCCTTATCCGGGCGTCACCACCAGCGCTGAAGCATTGTGGATGGGCGTGCCCGTTTTAAGTCTTAAGGGCAACAGCTTTCTTTCACGCACTGCGGAAAGCATCGCTCACAACACCGGGTTGCCCGAATGGGTGGCTACTGATGAAAATGACTATATTGCTAAAGCAATTGCGTTCGCTTCTGATCTTGAGCATTTGGGCAAGTTGAGGGCCGGCTTGCGTCAGCAGGCGCTAGTATCACCGTTGTTCGACGCACCGCGTTTTGCCCGAAATTTTGAGGATGCCCTCTGGGAGATGTGGCAGACACGCTGACAAATTAATTTGTTTGAAAATACGATATAAAGCTGTTGTAGCAAAGTGAAGCGAGGTTATTGGGGACTCAGCCCCTTACTATTGCGCCCCCATACCTTCATCCCCCAAACCGATCACATCAACCGAGATCAGAGTGGGTTTGAAATTTGCCAATGCTTCCTGAAGTTTGGACAGGTCGTTTGCAGTATTCAAACTTTGTGTAGCCTGATCTGCCGCCTTGCCGGCGTCCTGCATGTTACTCATTCCGCTTACGCTTACAGGCGCGACGGTGGCTACCGGAACGCCTGAGCCAGTACCGCTGAAGTTGATGTTATTTGCCCCAATAACTTGCAATGCTCCAAGATAAATATTTCCTGCCGAACCAATGCCGGCGTCTCCCGCATTGATCGTACCTGTCGGGGCGAATAATCCCACCGAACCCGGTACAACATCCGGGTTACCCAGCAATACCCGGATACCGCTACCAACAATCGACCCGGTCGCATCAATTGAAAACTCGCCGGTTTTCGGATCAACTACCAATAACGGCGGTGGAGTCGAGGTTGCTGTCTTTGACCCATTACCTGCGTCGATATTGCCAGCTGAAGACCACATCAGAATGTTCCCACCCTGCACCGTGAAAACACGCGACTGGTTAACTGTGAAATCATTATTGACGAAGGCGTTAACATCACCACCACCGACAGTCACGACACCGACCTGGCTGGCAAGTTTTCCTGTATTGACATTGGCGAGACCCGCATCGACCCCCCCCCTGGAGTCAAGATATTAATGTTCCCACCCACTTCGGTTTTAATCTGACTGTTAAACAAAGTCAGATCACCCGAATAGTCACCTGACGGAAACAGCGTGGCAAGAGCCGCATAGCCTGCGCTGTAATTTCCTGAACTGATTGCACTGCTTCCCGATTGCTGCAACTGCGCAAACAGAACCTGATCGACAAAAGTATTCTGAAGCGCCACGGGCATCGCACTAAAGGCAGTATAAGCATCCGCCCAAGTCGTTACTTGAGTGGTTTCATGGCTGTTGACATAAGTAATCAGATCAGCACCACCGGTGATAAATTTAATCTGGCTGTCCACCGACATCGATTTGAAATAATCAAAAGCTTGTGTTGCCGTCACAGACGAACCTTTGGGTCCCCCATTGCTGGCAACATAAGAAATCATGGCTGAATCTGCGCCTCCCGTTATGAATGAAAGCTGATCAGCAAAAGACAACGCTTTGAAATTTGCCAGGGCTTGTTCAGATGTAATAAACAAACTCTGCTTTTCGGTCGTCATGCTTTGGAAATAAGTAAATGCTTGCGCGGCCGTCAGCCCCTTGGGTGCACCATTGTTGGCAACATATGAAATCAGGTCCGCATTACCGGAATTAGAATCCAACCCGGCAATGAAACTGCCCTGCTTGATCGAGGATAAAGCTGTGTAAGTATTAAAGGCGTTGGCAGCCGAAGCGCCCTTGCTGGCAACATAAGGAATCAAAGCAGGAATCCTGACCAGACCTGCGGGGGTGGTCGGATTCAAATAGTTGCTAATGTCAGTAACTGTCCAAAGCGTAGTGTTCGGGTCCAGATATTTATTGATATAAGCAGCTACATTCGCCGGATTGATGTATTGATTGATGAACGCTTCAGTGGCCGCTCCTGATTGTCCGGCACCGGCCAAAACCGTAATGCTGGCAGCCTGTGACGGCAGTGCAGGATTGTTCAGATTCCCCTCTGTCACCACGCCGTTGGAAAACCCAAGGTCAATATTTCGACCGGCCTGCATCACCACTTGGCCTGGCCCACTCACCGTGACCCCGGCAATCTCCTGAGTCGTGAATGTAATATCACGGCCCGCGACAAAACTTGTGGTGTCAGTCAGTTGCTGGTTCTGGATGTCAGCGGAAACATTGATAATGTCGTTTCCTGCACTGATCAGTGTCTGTTTGGGTAACTGCAGAATGGCATTATTGTTCTGGTTACCCGTGATATCGGTACCTGCAACGATGGTGATAGGCTGAGTATCATTGGCGTGCAAAGGTACCGGGAACAGAGTAGTTGGGTCTATAGTTGTGCCGTGAGAGATCGCGTCAACAAATGGGACATTGGCTACCCCGCCAGCCGAATTGACGGGAAGAAGCGAAGTCGGCGACATATCCGACATACCGATGCCCTGCCCCAAGATGATACTAGTTGCAGCGAACAACTGAAGATTTCCTGTGCTCGACGGGAAAAGAAGAATATTATCATTCGTACTGTTGTTAATCCCGCCATTGTAGGCGGTCACATCAAGGGAAGCCGGGTAAACGTTGGTAGCCTTCGGTAAATTGGCCCAGAATGTTGTAGTAGTTGAATTATTGCTCGTCAGGCCAGTCAAATTGTTCGCCAAATTAATGTTGCCACCGAGGCTCGCCAACGAGATATTGCCACCGCCGTCATAAGTATAAAAGAACGAGATTTTGCTGTTTGCAGGTTTCTGAGAAAAACTGTAACCCAGCATGGTAGGGTTCAATACGGTCTGCAGATTGACGTCCCCTACCGACTGAAGGTCGAAGCCACCCTGCCCCAGCAGCAATATAGTGTCCGGATTGGTTCCCAGTAACGAATAGGGGTTGGTTGCATTAGGATACACGTAGGCTCCAAACGCTCCTCCCGCCTGGATCGTGCCTTGGCCGTTGCCCACGTAGAAGATACCGCTGTTGATATTACCGCCTGCTGTCACAGTGAGGTTGCCACCGCCCAGTACCACCATATTTCCCGTGCTGTCCACATAGCCGCTGGTGGGTATGACAGCAGACAGGTTATTGATGTCACCACCCGCACTGATGGTCACATTGCCGCCGCCCAAAGCGCCAATATTCTGGCGGAACGCCGCATAGTTGATCCACCAGGCAGGAGCCACGTAGGAACTGTTGGTGGTAGCCGCGTTATTCGCTGATTCTCCTTGACGCCACAACCATTCCGATACAAGCTGGTTTGCATAGGCTCCGTAGATATTGCCATCGGCAGTTATATTGATATTACCCCCGCCAACCGGAAAGTAGCTTGATTGATTGGTCCCGTATGTATAGCTAGGTACCCCGAGTGCGGTCGAAGCAAGCCCTGCCGTATAGATCACCGAGTCGGTATTTCCCAAGGCGAAATTTCCCCCGGCTGCCACATCAATAAACCCGGTTCCCGTGCGCACCTGATTCATGGTTGCGCTAATAATCGGCTTCGATTTGATTGGAGTCGACTCACTCCCCTTGGCAAGCAGGAAGTTGCCGCTCGTGGCTTGCAGTGTCACACTGGATGGTGTGGTATTAGTGCCTCGGGCTGACGTGACGTAGGTGGTGCCGTTAGCGATGGAGACAATAGTCGTTCCTGATGGAATGCCGTCTCCGGACAGGGTATCCCCCACCAGAAGTTGGTCGGTGCTGTTCACTGTGACTGTATTCCCGCCTGCCTGCAATGTTGTGTTTACGGCTGTTTTACTGGCATTGGCATCCGGGGCTGAGGTCACGAAAGTTTTACTGTTAGTAATGGACGCAATGGTTGTTCCTGCGGGAAAACCATCGCCGGATATGAGTGCCCCCACCACAAGATTGGCTGTGCTGCTGACAGTTACAGTACTTCCCCCTTTAGCCACTTTTGCATTACCCAGAGTCGTTGCACTCCCTAGGACTACATTGCTTAGACTCACCACGCTGTTTGCGGCATTAGCAACCGCCATGACATTCGCGGAGGACATGTCTGATCCTGCCGCCAGACGATAAGACCAGGAGGGTCCCGTCAACAATGTTGAAGACGTCGCAGAAGTAAAACCATCGCTAAGGGAAGCGTTGAGGATAAGATTACCAGCCGCCCTGAGGGTGAGGATGCCCGGCACCGTATAGGGGGAGATACCCGGCGTATAGGCAGGCATCCCCGTAATTGTATTCGCGCTACCGTCATTGAAGCGCCAGCTAGACAAATCCCAGCTGGCCGTTGCCGCAAGAGTCAGGTTGCCGGTGGAGTCAATTTCCACACCGGGTGTCACGATCATATTGGCATCATTGCTGATATTAAGCCGGGCCTTGATGGCGGCTGCATTATTGGCAAAATTCGTTGCGTCACTGAAAAATACGGATGGTGCGATGCTTGCGCCGGTCGCATCGGTACAATTAGTGCTGCAAGTATCGGCAGCGTTGATCGTTATGTTTGCACCACTCACATCCGCAGCAGGGAGATTGGATGCGTTATAGACCTTGAATCCTTCCAACGAAACATTCGCCCCCGAGCTTATATTAATGCTGGTTCCGGACAAGGTTTTGACTGACCCATCCGCGTTCAATGTTCCGTCTGTATTCAGTGCCAGGTCGGTTCCGCCATTGATTTGCGGGGCACGCAGCAGCACACTTCCTCCGGTGTTGCCCGCGCCATGCACGTCGATCTGAAGAGCGGTCGCATTACCCGGCGCCATGAGGTTGATCGCACCCGTCGTGGTCTCCAGCGTAACATTGCCACCCGTGCCGCTGCTGCCGGTAGCATGGGCATCCAGCAGTGCGCCATTTTCCACCGTCACATTACCACCGGCTGCGAGCAGAATACTCCCGCCGTTGGTGCCGGAACTGTTAATCGTTCCCTGGACGTCAATATTTCCCGTATCTGCTTCAAGCTGGAAGGTGTTTGCCTGCGCCCTTGGCGTGGAAACCACAGTATCAGCTGCGATGACCAGATCGCCCGTGCGGACACGTATATCGCGAAGATTGCTGAAGCCGCCTGCCGTCAAATTATCGTTGAGTGCAGTCAGCGTAGAGTTGTCGGTTCCGGCCAGAGATCCTGCATCAACAGTGAATGAACCACCCGTAGCCGAAGAACTCCCTGAAAGGGTACCCGAAACATTTACCTGGCCGGCAGTAGCATCAAGCGTAATGCTGCCGGCGTTCCCCCCGCCCGCATTCGCAGAAACGTTGATGGTCGAACCGCTGGCCAGCGTGATCCCGCCCGTTGCGGCAGAAATCGTTACAGAACCCGCCGGCGCATAGACTGTCTGTCCGCCGAGGGTCTCGGAAATTCCGGAAGCGATGATCTCGGAACCGGAAGCAAGCGTCACGCCGTCAGTACTTCCGCTGCCGGTTGCGCTAAGACTGACTGACGCGGTCGGCATGTTGATGATTCCCGCATCATCGATGCTGTTGCCGGAAATGGCAAGACTGGCACCCAGCGCGGCGGAAACAGGAGCCGCTACGCCGGCACCAATGTTGATGTCATACCCCGGCGCCGTTATTGACTGATTGGCATTGGCCCCGGCAGTAATCTGTCCGGCGTTAATCGTCAAGGTGTGTGTATTCGCATCCCCTGACTGAATGGAGAGCCCGCCCGAACCCAAACCTTCAAGTTCGGTTGATGCAATCAGAGATACTCCATCGAACCCCTGAATCGCCATGTTCCCGCCTGAAACCACGACCTTTCCGGCATTGATAGTCAAGTTGCCGCCGCCATACTGGGCCGGTGTAACCACGAGTCCATTATTATTCATCAGCGTGACCTGAGTAGCGTCAATCACATCACTCATGCCGGAATTGTTGAAGCCATTGATACTCTTTGCATCCAGCGTCAGACTGTTTATGAGGTGCGCCTGAGTGGTGGTATTTAACCCTCCAAGTGAAACCGCACCATAGAAGTCGATGTCGTTATAACTATGCAGCACAAGATTGCTAAATCCTGACAGCTGTCCAAGAAGTGTGCTGGAAAGGAGCAGCGTTGAAGCCTGCGTTGAGGTCGGGTTGCCGAGGGCGATATTCTGTGCTGATACGCCAAACGCGCTGCCGGACAACTGCGCGTCCCCTGCGATGTTCGTGGCGTAGGAGGAGTCCAGCAGAATCGAATTTGAATTACCGCCCAGCGTTGCTCCCGCAGTCCCGCTTTCAACTGATAAAACCGGCACGGTGCTGCCCGAGAGGTTGATTCGTGTAACAGTGACTTGAGGCCCGCTGGAAACACGTAATAACGCGCCATCACCTTGCACTCCCGGTGTCGTCGTCGTGGTCACTATACCTGTATTGGAGTCGGTAACCGAATTCGTAACCGGATTTCTACCAATGGAAATGTTATTGGCCTGTCCGGCAAAGGTCCCGCTGCCTTGTATGCTACTTCCCGCCGTGACCGTCACCGCATTGTTCGCAGCCAGAATGATTTCCGGCCCTTGCAAAGTGGTCCCGGCATTATCAACTTGAACCGTATCGGCTCCCACGGCAATACTCATGCCGCTTGAAGTCAGACTGCGCACACCACCGATAAGCAGGCTGTTTGTACCCAGATTATTGAGCATGTCGGTGGTAAGTTGCACCATTCCGTTTTCAGCCCCCAACGTGCTCACAATATCGAACCCGCCGCCCACGACGTTTAGATCTACCTGCGCTCCCTGACCGCCTGTCCCGGGTTGGGAATCCAGCGTGCCATTAAGCGCCAGCGTCGCCGCGTTGCCATTGGCAGTCACCACGAGCTGGCCAGCATCGGCCGGCAGGTAGGGCACTGAGGTCCCGTTCGTTGCAGCCAACGAAGTAAAGTACGAGCTTGCGTAGTTATCCTGAAATTGCGACTGGGTGCGCGCCACGCTGCCGGGAGCAATTTCAAAACCGGACCAGCGCGTAGCCAGAATATCCGTTCCGGCCACCGCAAGCTTCCCTGCGACAATCTCGCTGCCCCCCAAAACCTGTATTGATTGGCTGGGCAGCATATCCTGATGCCCTGACACGACTGTAACCGTGTACGCGCCCGGAAGGAGTGCGTAGCTCGCAGGCAACAACGCATAGTAGCCCGCGCTCAACCCGTCCCCCCCCGAGAGATAAACCGTGCTTCCCACGCTCAGCGTGGACTTTGAGGTACTCGCGGCATACTGCCCGGAAAATTGAGGATCATAGGGCGCGAACGTCGACAGCCCGGGAATAACCGCATAGGTATTGGCAGAACCTTGTGTGGGATCAAGGACGTTCAACGTCCCCCCCGTGCCCGGAATAAACTCGGAGGCGTACAGATCGCCTCCTCCGGATAAATCAATTTTTGCAGCAGACGCAGTGCCGGTAGCAGCCTTGATATCAACATTGTTCGCCTGAATAGTGATCTGCTTTTGCGGCGGTGCAGTCAGGGTAATACCCGACTGCGTGCTTCCTGTCAGCTCATAGACCCAACCAGTCCCTCCCACCATCGACCCGAATGGAATAACTTGCCCGTTGGCCGATACCGAGGTCACGCTGCCGGCCCCGAGGGTCACACTCTGGGTAGACCCATCCAAACTGCCAAGATTGATTGTCCCAAGAGGTGCCTTGAGCACTCCATTTTGGGCTATGACATCGGCGCTCAAGGTCACCTGCCCTCCGGCTGACATCACTGCGCTCGGGCTACTTCCCGGCGAGATGGTAATCGTGCCGGTCGGATTGGTAGAATTGTCTACCACCGCCAGCGTGAAATCACTCATGGTGGTAGGGTAAACCTGATTGGCTAGAAGGGTCATGTTACCCTGCGTAGTCAACTCTCCAACAAGCGCGCTATTCTGTGTATTCAATACCCCATTCAAGCGGATATCCCCGCTGCCGGTAATATTGAGTAGATTCGCCTCTGAGACCGTGACATCGCCGGTAATATCGACCAGTTGGCCTGTTACATTTAATGTGCCGGTTCCGGCAAGCGGCTGAGTGATCGCCTGATTCTGCAAGTTGGTATTGGCAAGCAGGACATAAGCCGAGTTGATGCTGGCACTGCCCGCCACATCAATTACTGGAGCATTGAGCGTAATACTTTCCCGTGTAGTCAGCGCAACCTGATCTGCCAGCACAATCGGGCCATAGCCACTGGCAAGCGTTAGCGCATCGAAACCAGCCTTTTTCAAAGCGCTTGCATCAACGTAGGCCAAACCATCTACGGCTGTCAGATCGACTTTACCGGCTGCGCTATCGTTACCCGGTTGAGGCCCGGCATTACCAGAAGAGGCAACCATTACCTCCCAAAGGGGACTTTGCGGAAATCCTGCAAGAAAGTGTCGTTGCGATGGGAGCGTCCCTGCAAGCGTGAAAGAAAAACTTCCGGCCGCCGCCGTGCTGCCTGATAAAACCCATGCATTCATTGATCCGTCAAGCAGGGCTCCTTCTGTGGCAGTGATGGCAACTTTTCCCGCATTTCCCGCAACCAGAGTCGGGCTATACACCACCGAACCTGATACGGATTGCGGCAGATCAAGGGTCGCAGACGAGCCGGAAACATCCATCAGCGAACCTTGCTGAGCCACCACGAACATGTTGCTATTGAGATTAATCGACCCGCCCGAGAGCACCTGTCCCTGCAACAATCCGTTGGCGTTCGGCGTCATCACAACCGCGCCCTGCGCAAGCAACTCGCTTTGACTACCCAGCCAAATGGTTGACTCGCCATTATTGAAGCTTGTCAGCGGCGAGTTCAGTGTCAGATTGATTGTCCCTGCAGGTGCATCGAGCGTGCCCAGCACCGTGAGTTGGCTATCTGATGAAAGTTTGATGGAAGCGCCCGGATCAGCCACAATATCAGCGCCGGTATCCACTTTCAAACCGCCGCCGCCACTTTGTTTAAGTGAGATACTGACCGGATTTCTCTGCCAGTCCGGCAAGGCCCCTATTTGAGAAAAACTGTAGACATCGGTGCCGCTTCCCTTTTGTAGTGCGGAATTATCCAGAATCAGCGTCTGGTTCTTCGCGGTGACCGTGGTATTCGGCGCCACCAACAGGTTGGCACCGGACGAACTCAGGCTATAACTTGTAAACCCGCCGATGTTAAAGAAACCCGCTCCCAAGTTGAGCGCATTTGGAACTGGAGTGGTTCCGCCTATCACGATGCCGTAGGTGTTGCCATCCCCGTTACTACCCGCGATGCCAGACTCACTGATAGACAGCGTGCCGCCCTTACCTCCGGCGACCCCATAGCTTTCCAGGCCCGTATTGAGGGAGTCGAGCTGTCCGCTATAGATAAAGGAATTATTCAAACTATAATTGCCCGCAAGCGAGATTGAGCCCCCGTTGCCACCGTGTATCTTGTTCGACGAATCAACCCACGCACCGCCTGATGCATCAATCACAGTACCTGCCACAACTGCAAGATTGCCAGCGGACTTGATGGTTACATTGCCACCGTTTATGAAAACGGGATCGGATGAACTCGCTGCGCTGTTATAGGAAGAGTCATTCACCCAAGTGCCACGGGTCGAGAGGGTGCTACCCGTTGCTGCAGAACCCACCGTGATTCCTCCGGGGAGCGATCCGGAGAGCGTGTCAGCGGTCATGACCGCACCCAATGTCACTGTCCCGGATGGAATAGTCAGGGAGCCATACATATCTATCGTATCGGCCTGCAGGGTCAGACTTCCTCCTGCTTCAAGAGTAAGGGAAGTACCTGAATTGACTGTAATCGACTTATTGGTGTAAATACCGACATTGCTGATGCCGCTTGTGGCGGAAAACAGGTTCGGATCAAGATAAATCGTATTCTGGTAATCCGCTGTCAGGCTACTTGTAAGCGTAAAGCCTGCAGAAAGTGGCTTTGCCTGAAACACCACATCTGCATTCGTTACGTAATTGTAGAATGTGCTGGTCAGGGCATCCAGGCCCGCTGCGCTGTCACCGATCATGAGCGTCCCGCCCTGCGGCAACATCTTGTAAGTATTTTTGTAGGGGGCGGTTGCGGCCTGACTGACATAGGGTTGGGTCTGATTAATACCCGCCACCGTTTTTGCAACGATATTTCCATCAAGCACGGCAGTGGGCGACAGCACGGTCAGTGACCCTGCGGATTTACCCTCGATGTAACCCGGATCCCAACGGCTGGTTCCTGCAGTCGAAGCATTATAGGTTTGCGTAATACCCCATTTTGTACTGCTGACAGTATAGGTTCCGGAAATAGCCGTGTAATTGATGTTGGGTGAAGCATTGGAAATGTCATACACCGCGCCATTGGATGCCACGAGCGAAGTTGTCGTAATATTGGCGCCGGTGTAATCAATCTGCCCGCCGGAAATATTGATTACCGAGCCCTGATTGGCCACTACATCTCCGGTCGAGATGAGTTTCACGCTGCCGCCGCCTGACGTCAACTCGGCCACTCCTCGCTGTATCTGTGCCTCTTCGCCGGAGTAGTTGGCATACGGTGTACCCTTGCGGATATCCACATATACGGTATCGCCATACAAAGGCCCGGTCTTTTGCAGCGGCGAATCTGCAAGCTCGGCCCCGCGCAACTGTACTGCCAGAATATCCCGAGCAACCGAAACCGTCGCAGTGCTACCCGAAACGTCTATGGTACTTCCGCTATCCACGAATACTCTCGCCGTGTCCCCAGCAGGATTCGTGTTAGGCACGAAGTTCGGATTGAGAAAGCTGCTCAAGGTATTGGTAGAGGTGATGGTCTGATAAAGGCTGCCCGACGAAGTGTCAATGTTGCTCACGGCTGCCAGAGTCACGTTGCCGCCGGGTGCGACAATGCTGCTGCCTTTTTGCATATCGACGGTGTTGCCCATCACCTCGACGATTGAAGGGTTGAACGTTTGACTGGCAGTCGCAGTAGCGGTGCTCGCTGTTTCCGGAGCAATAGTGATCGAACTCCCGCTTGCGAGAGTCACGGTTCCGGTCTGCGTCGCTCTGATGTCATAGGCCTTCAATACCCCTGCATTCAGGGCGAGAGCCGTATTAAGCGTCGCATCCGACGGGGCGGCCACGTTATAGCGCGCCTCCAGCTTGATCGTGCCGTTCTCGTTAACTGCTGTGGTGGCTGAAAGCATGCCTTGCTGATTGACGGCATACCCCACCAGCGTAATGTTGCCGCGCTGTGCGAGGATATTGCCCAGCGCGGCATTGGTCACGGTTCCTGAGGAGTTATTCTGGACTTGTGCTGGCTGAGTACTACCGTCTGCTAAAGTTTTAGCTGCCAGAGCTGGGTCGGATGCTCCGGGGTTGGTTACATCAACTTCGACCAGCACGCCGCGCAGGTTCGGATCCTGGCTGGCTTCCAGATATACGTTATTTCCGGCAGCCAGCACAGCTTGTCCGTCGGGTGTAGTGATGGTACCGTTATTCTCCACCACCGGTGCGAACAGCATAATGCGCGAGCCATTCAATACAGCCCCCGTATCCACTCTGACAAAACCACTCGTCCCGGTAAAATCAGGTATTCCAGCCACATTAGTCAGGTAACCCTGTTGATATAGGGAGTCAGTGATGTCAAGAGAAGAAGCGATCAGTGCTCCGGTATTCACTTGCGCGCCGTTTGCAAAAATAATCCCGTTCTGGTTGATCAGATAAATCTGGCCCTGGGCGATAAGCGATCCGGCAATCGTGGTTGGACTGAGCGAGGGATCAAGAATCCTGTTGAGTGTGCTGGCAGTGCTCGAAGGTTGTTTGAAAGTAACCGAGTACCCTTTGTCGATATTGAAACTTTGCCAGTTGAGAATCGCGGTCTGGGAAGTCTGATTGATCGTCATCGACGAACCGCTGGTAATGGGTTGCGGTTGTTTGAACGTACCCGCCTGAATAAATGCAGGATTGCTGCCGGAACAGGCCCCTGCGCAAGGCGTTGGAAGCGGCCCGGCAAACGACGGAGAGGCTGAAAACAGCCCGGCTGCCATCAGCGCTTTGCAAAGCACACGAAGGTTGTTTTTGGGT
>CAIQPV010000023.1 GCA_903873725.1 uncultured Nitrosomonadales bacterium | reverse complement strand
TTGGGTTACACCCGCAAGGGGTAGGCCGTGGTTGTACCGCAAGGGTAGGCAAATCTGTTGCCAGCCAAAGGCTGGACAGAGTTTGCACTAAGGGGCTGAAGCCCCAACAACACACGCACCGCGATGAAACTGCTAACCCAACCTACGAAAAAACAGGTGTTACAGGGTACTTGGTTCGTGAGGGTTAAATCCAGACCGATTTACGCTTGGCGGCAATGCCGCAATAATTTGTAGCAAATACAAACCTGCAAAGCAGGATTTTTTTGTGCCATCGCTATATAGTTATAATTATAACGAATTTTAATATTTAATATAGCTAATCAATAGATAGTATAGTTTGTCGTATCATTTACAATATAACGATAATGAGTAAGAGGTCGAACATGAGTAAAACGATGAACGTGTATGGCGGCATCTGGATGGGGCGCGACGAGGACGCGCAGATTAGCGATATGCGCATTTCGTTGTTTGAAAAAATCGGCGAGTCAGGCTCCATCACGCAGGCGGCTAAGACTGTGGGTGTCAGCTACAAGACTGCGTGGGATGCCGTGGATGCAATGAAAAATCTTTCCGGCGAGGCATTGGTGGAAAGCTTGACGGGGGGCAAGGGTGGTGGCGGAACTCGTCTGACTGAAGCAGGGCAAAAACTGGTTAAGATTTATCGCTTGATCCAGAAGGAGAATGAACGCTTCTTGTCGGGTATCAGCGAAGGCATGGACGACTTCGATAATCTCTATAAATTGTTCCGGAGGCTTTCCATGAAAAGCAGTGCACGCAACCAGTTCTTCGGCAAAGTCACCGCTATTCGCGGCGGCTCGGTTAACGCCGAAGTCGAGCTTTCCCTTAACGGCGAAGATAAGATCGCAGCCATCATTACCCACGAAAGTCTGGAACACCTTGGCCTGAAGATCGGTACAGAAGTGTGGGCGCTGGTCAAGGCATCATGGGTGATCCTCAGCACGGAGGACAGCGACTTCAAGATCAGTGTGCGTAACCGCCTGCGGGGCACGGTTTCACGCCTGACCAAGGGAAGCGTGAACAGCGATGTGGTGCTGACACTGGCGGGCGGTAATACGGTCAGCGCCATCGTGACCAACGACAGCATCGAACACATGGGCCTGGAGGTGGGGGCGAAAGCCTGTGCCTTATTCAAGGCTTCCAGTGTCATTCTGGGTGTCGCGGCCTAATTTTTGTAATCAATTCACTTGGAGAAAAAGATGACATTTCGTAAATTAAATTTGTGGGTTGCGGTTGCAGCATTGTTGTTCGGGGCGATCATCAGGTCTGTTGCGGCAGGTGAAGTCAATGCTGCTGTTGCGGCGAATTTCACAGCACCGGCCGAGCAGATCGTTGCGCTGTTTCAAAAAGAAAGCGGGCACACGGTGAAGCTGAGTTTCGGCTCCAGTGGCAAATTCACCGCTCAAATTAAAGAAGGTGCACCGTTCGATGTGTTCCTCGCCGCAGATGAGAAAACCCCCAGGATTCTGGAAGAAGCCGGGCTGGCTGTCGCCAATTCACGTTTTATCTATGCATTGGGTAAACTGGTGTTATGGAGTGCAAAGCCGGGATATGTGGATGACAAAGGTGCGGTGCTGAAAAACGGCAGCTATAACAAGTTGGCCTACGCCGACCCCAAACTCGCCCCCTATGGACTGGCTGCCAAAGAAACGCTGGAAGCACTAGGGCTGTGGAGTGCCGTGCAGAGCAAACTGGTCACTGGCGAAAGTATCGGACAGACCTACCAGTTCGCTGCCACGGGAAATGCGGAACTGGCCTTCATCGCGCTGTCGCAAATCACCAAAGATGGCAAGGTGACGGAAGGTTCGTGGTGGTTGGTGCCGGCGAACCTGTATAACCCCATTCGTCAGAGTGCGGTACAGCTATCCGCAGCAAAAGATCCGGCGGCGGCGAAAGCTTTCCTTGACTTCCTGAAGAGTGACAAGGCCGTGGCAATCATTCGCAGTTTCGGGTATGAGTTGCCTTGAGAAATTGAAGCTAAAAACCGCAGTTAACGATAAATGTTCTGGTATTTCAACGGGCTATACCGTATTTGTAGGTGCGAATTCATTCGCACATAACTCGTTGAGCGTGCGAATGAATTCGCACCTACGACCCCATCAACTGAGGTTCTTAGCTTGAAACCATGGAAAACACACTAGACCCCGCCGATTTACAGGCTGTATGGCTGACCCTCAAACTGGCGAGTGTCACCACATTGTTCCTGTTGTTCATTGCCACGCCGCTGGCCTGGTGGTTGGCGCACAGCCGCAAGTGGTACAAGGGGGCGGTTGCGGCACTGGTAGCGTTGCCGCTGGTGTTACCTCCATCGGTGCTGGGCTTTTATCTGTTGCTGCTGATGGGGCCGCATGGCTTGGTGGGCAGTCTCACCAGCGCCTTGCATCTCGGCAGATTACCGTTTTCCTTCGCCGGCTTGGTAGTTGGTTCGGTGCTCTTCTCATTGCCCTTCGCAGTGCAGCCGATCCAGAATGCATTCGAAGCAACCGGCAAGCGTCCGCTGGAAGTCGCTTCTACTTTGCGTGCCGGATCATGGGATCGGTTTTTTAGCGTGGCTTTGCCGTTGGCTCGCCCGGGTTTTATCACGGCAATTATTCTTGCCTTCGCGCACACGGTCGGTGAATTCGGTGTTGTGTTGATGCTGGGAGGGAATATTCCCGGCGAGACACGCGTTCTCTCTGTTGATATTTACAATCATGTAGAAGCGATGGAATATGGTACGGCGCAGCTACTCGCGGGCGGTATGGTGCTATTTTCTTTTGTTGTGCTGCTTACACTGTATTTTACCAGCGGGAAGTTGTTGAAAGTCTCGCGATGAGTGGGCAACCTCAAAATGAGATACATGCCCATTTCGTCCTGCAACTGGGAGAATTTGCGTTGGATGTTTCATTCAGCGCGCCTGCTGTTGGAGTCACTGCCTTGTTTGGTCCATCGGGTTCCGGTAAAACCACGCTTTTAAGATGCATCGCAGGGCTGGAACACGCAGCAGGAATGTTGCATGTGAATGGCGAAGTTTGGCAGGACGATAAACAGAATCTGCCGACGCACAAACGTCAATTGGGTTATGTTTTTCAGGAAGCCAGTTTATTTCCGCATCTATCGGTACGCGCCAATCTGGAATATGGCTTGAGTCGTACGCCGACAGTTGAACGCAAGGTAAAACTGGAACAGGTAGTGGAATGGATGGGCTTGTGCCACCTCATTGATCGCGGTGACCCGGCAAGTCTTTCCGGGGGCGAACGACAACGTGTTGCTGTTAGCCGCGCGCTGCTCACCAGCCCTCGCATTCTGTTGATGGACGAACCGCTCTCCGCACTCGACACCGCGAGCAAGCAGGAAATTCTGCCGTATCTGGAAAAATTGCATCGCGAATTGAATATCCCAGTACTCTACGTCAGCCACTCGCTGGATGAAGTAGCCCGGCTTGCTGATCACCTCGTAGCAATGGAAAATGGCCGTGTCATCGCCAACGGGCCGTTAAGAGAAATTCTCACGCGGCTCGATTTACCGCTCGCGAATTTCGATGATGCGGGCGCGGTCATAGAAGCCGAGGTCGGGCAACAAGACCCGGCCTACAACCTCACTCAATTAAACTTTTCCGGCGGGAGTTTATGGATAGGTCAGGTGAAGCAGCCGCTCGGCGATAGAGTGCGTGTCCGTGTACTGGCCCGCGACGTAAGCATTGCCACGCAATTTTCCCACGGTTCCAGTATTACCAACATCCTTCCCGCCTGCATTGCCGGGATACGTTGCGAAAGTTCGGACAAGGTAAACGTGCTGTTGAATGTAGGAGAATCACAAGTACTGCTTTCGCGCATCACGCACCGTTCGCTTGATCTGCTCAATCTCACTGTCGGCCTGAAAGTGTTCGCTCAAGTGAAGAGCGTAGCATTGATGGCGTAACGAAAATATAAGGGCAATATGAGCTCTCCAAAAGCAGCCATTCGCCAAGTTCAGCAACCGACCTGCTTGAGACGGTCAGTTTTAGGGTGCAATAAACGAAGCGCATTGGTGCGTCCGAATGTGAAGCTCCATGCGGCGTAATGCCAGATGGTTATTGCGCCCTTGATTTTTATTTTGCTAGTCATAACGATTCCTTTCGTTCAATGAAAAAAGGGACTACATTTAATCTGATCGGGCGTGAGTCACAATGGAGCGTTTCCGACTTTTCTGTATCTACCGGCTAATCGGCTTATACCGAATCCGCTTAGGCTTCGCACCTTCTTCACCCAGCCGCTTGCGCTTATCCGCCTCATATTCCTGATAGTTACCATCAAAGAACGTCCACTTGGAATCGCCTTCCGCCGCGAGGATGTGGGTGGCGATGCGGTCGAGGAACCAGCGGTCGTGGGAGATGACCATTACGCAACCGGCGAATTCCAGCAGCGCGTCTTCGAGGGCGCGCAGGGTTTCCACATCAAGGTCGTTGGAGGGTTCGTCAAGCAGCAGCACATTGCCGCCCGCAATCAGCGTTTGCGCCAGATGCAGACGTCCGCGCTCGCCGCCGGAGAGTTGGCCGACCAGCTTGGCCTGATCGCCGCCCTTGAAGTTGAAGCGTCCGATGTAGGCGCGCGCCGGGGTTTCGTATTTGCCGACGGTGAGGATGTCGTTGCCGCCGGAGATGGCGTCGAACACGGTCTTTTCGCTTTCCAGCGAGTCGCGCGCCTGATCGACGTGCGCGATCTTGACGGTCTTGCCGATCATCACTTCGCCGCTGTCGGGTTGTTCCTTGCCGGTGAGCATTCGGAACATCGTGGATTTACCCGCGCCGTTCGGGCCGATGATGCCGACGATGGCGCCGGGCGGCACCT
>CAIQPV010000022.1 GCA_903873725.1 uncultured Nitrosomonadales bacterium | reverse complement strand
CATCTTTAAAGACAAAAATCTTGCTCGTCTGTTGCCTTACAGTGTTGCAAGTAATTTGATCAAAAGGCTGTAACTATAATCAGTCAGAATGATTGCACTTCATTTGGCACGGCCCAAACTACGCGCAGCTACATTTAATACTTTCCCATCGCTGAAATGCACCTCCCTGGCTTTGTCGCCCGGGTTATAGGCCATGTAAGTGCGTTGCCCGGATACCGTGTGAAATACCCCAAACAGAGTAGTATCAGCCGTCACAGAAAAATCCGGGGTTCCCATCTCTTTCAAGCTCAGCAACCAATTCAATGTATGTGATCGGGTTTCTCCTAATTCATTACTACCTCTTGGTTTCCATTGTGCCAATCCGGCATCGGGATCTCCCAATGCAAGAAATGACGCAAAAATATCCTGCCAGATGTCATCGGGTGTTCCATCGCTCATGCCGCGATCATTGTAGGCCTTCTTCTCGGGCGGGAGTGCGGCAATGAATTTCCGGATATATCCGGGGTCGCGTCCCAGATACACCGAGGCGGGCGTAATGGGCATCAGGTTGATGCCCTGAATTTGACGGGGCTCTTCGGTCCACCATGTGTTGTAGGTGTAGCGCCCCCCGAACACCTGCGCGGCAACCACATGTCCATATACCGGCGGAAACAATACACCGCGCATGTCAAACCAGTAGTCGGTTACGGCTTCGGATTCGGTTGTATAAAGCCATACCCCCAGATCTCGAAGCTTGGTGTCGCCGGTTTCCTCAGCCCATAGAATCAGCCCTGCCCATGCATTGAC
This sequence comes from uncultured Nitrosomonadales bacterium, assembly GCA_903873725.1. Taxonomy (GTDB): domain Bacteria; phylum Pseudomonadota; class Gammaproteobacteria; order Burkholderiales; family Gallionellaceae; genus CAIQPV01. The sequence goes on along the minus strand of CAIQPV010000022.1, from coordinate 4,425 downwards.
TGCTTCAGAAGAGGATTCCTGATTATTGCCTTCAGAGAATGCCGCATCACCGGATGCCCATGAGTGCCCTTCATAGGAATCAAAATTTCGCAAAAACGGGAAATCGCTGCGACCGCGTTCGCTCGTCGCTATGTCTGCAACAAGCAAATCAACCATGCCACCCCAATGGCTCTTGCTGGCCCATTCCGGATCGCGCAGTGCAACCTGGGCGGCTGAATTCAACCAGTAACCGTAGTGAAAGTGGTGGTCATTGATATGGGTGATGCTTCCGTATTCATCGGAAGAACCGACCACCGTTCCTATCCGTGCATCCTGAATGAAATGGCTGCTGCCATCCCCCTTGAACCATGCTTCCAGACGTCCTTCAAGTGATTTCAGCAGGGTATCGCGCATTTCCGTTTTACCCTCCTGCTCTGCCACGCACATTAGCTGGGCGGTCGCGGAAAGCGCCTTACCATACCAATAGGTGCCACTGCCATATTGATTGGTGAACAGGTTGCGTGCTTTTGCTGCATCACCACCCAGCACGCTGGACAAGCGCTCGCGGTCAGCCGCATCCTGCATGCCTCCCCAATAGGGTAATATCCCGTGATAGGTATTCGTCATACTGAAATGATTGCTTGCAATAGCACGAATCGGTCCGCGTACCGATTCGTAAGTGAAGGCATGGCTCAGGTCTTCGCCGGTGGCACGCGCCTGATGAGGGTAAAGGCCCAGAATTGGAACGGTCTGACCTTCTCCCCGTGACTCAACTTTTGCGGTAAACACTGTCTTAACCTGGCTGGTGGCTTGATCATAGTGCCAGTCAACAACCGTGTTCACGATGAAGGCATAGGCGTGCCGTTTGAATTCTGTCAGTGTCTCGGGTTTGTTATCCGGCAGAACCGCCACGGAGAAGAAGCGCCCTGTAGGGCCGAACTGTAAAACGGGCGTTTCGCTATCTCGTGCAGACCAGCGTGCATCGGCAGGGGCGAAGACAGCAAATTCGCGGTTCAACACATGCACGCACAATACCTGATCATCAATAGCTGCCGCGCAAGGCACCGCCCCTTTTGCCAAATGCACACGCAGGTCGCCTGCAGTCAGGGTGTAGTAGCTGAAAGGACTACCATGAACAACAGTTGCCAGCAGCGCATTTCCGGATTTATCACCCAGCGAAATTGTCGCGGAAAAATCGCCGTGGCCGGCCAGCCGCGCATCCTCCGGAGTGAAGCCTGCGGGGGCAAGCGTCAAAGCAGCGCGGTGCGGGAACACAATGTCTATTCTGCTGGCTTTGTCTTCCGGAGTGGGGGTTTCAACCGGATAGCCTACTTCAAAACCTTCCGGCCCCGCTTTATAAGTTGCCGGGTGGGCGTGGATCGGTTCCGACCAGCGCGTGAAGATCACTGACGAATACCATTGGTTGGTTGGCGCAGCTTGCGCGCGCATTTCCCGAGTTTCATAAACGGGATCGGGAGTTTGCGGTTCGCTGCCGCTTGTTGGCGCCAGATGAATTGTTCCCAACCCGACATGACGAACCGGACTGTCATCGGCATTTACATAGGGTGCCAGACATGCAGCGATCAGGAACCACCCTGCTGCAAACTTCTGCGCAGGACGGGAAAGTATTTTGAAAGGCGTAAAAATTTGTGGCATTTCCTTCTCCTCCAGCCTGATCGGCAATAGTGGGCTTGATGTTTGACACGTCCCCGTCGAATTTTATGAAAGCGCTTTCATGTTTATGATAGGCAATGTATAGTGCTGCGTCAATCATTTTTTATATTTTATTTTTTTCTGTTTCAAACCAATGCCTATGCCAACTTTTTCCCGCACCCGGTTTTTTCTTACCTCCAGAGCTGATGGATTCCGTCTGACCGAACAGTCACCGCTCGTCCGGTGCGGTGAAGACTCCTGTTTGCCTGTTGTTTCCGTATTGCCGCAACATACTTTCCAGACAATCGAAGGCTTCGGCGGAGCCTTTACCGAAGCTGCGGCAGTAACGTGGCAGACGCTGAGCGCGGCGCGGCGCGAGGAAGTTCTGCAAGCCTATTTTGATCGTACAACAGGTCACGGCTATACATTTTGCCGTGTACATATGAACAGTTGCGACTTCGCTCTCGGAAACTATGCGCATTTGGACACACCCGGGGATGTTGAGTTGCACAATTTCAGCATCAACCGTGACCGTCAAGCGTTGCTGCCGTTTATCAAACAGGCGCTGAAGGTTGCCGGTTATCCAATCAAGTTGCTGGTTTCGCCATGGAGTCCTCCGGGATGGATGAAAAGTAACGGTGAGATGAATCACGGTGGTCATTTGTTGCCCGAGTGCCGGCTTGCCTGGGCCCGATGCTATGTACGATTTATCGAGGAATATCAAAATGAAGGCGTACCGGTGTGGGGAGTATCGGTGCAGAACGAACCGGCGGCCAATCAACGCTGGGATTCATGCCTATACACTGCCGAGGAAGAACGGGATTTTGTCCGTGACTTCCTCGGCCCCGAACTGGCTCGCGCCGGACTTGGCCACATCCGCATTATCGTTTGGGACCACAACCGTGACTTGATGGTTGAACGCGCCAGCGTTATCTACAGTGATCCCGAAGCCGCACGGTTCGTCTGGGGTACAGGCTTTCATTGGTACGGAGAGGACCATTTCGAGCATGTGCAACAAGTTCACGATGCATGGCCGGACAAGCAGTTATTATTTACCGAGGGTTGCCAGGAAGGCGGGCCGCACCTCGGTTCATGGGATCTGGGAGAACGCTATGCACGTTCGCTGATCAACGACCTGAACCGCTGGACTGTAGGCTGGATCGACTGGAATCTGGTATTGAACGAGCAGGGCGGGCCAAATCATGTCGGAAACTTCTGCAGCGCCCCTATCCTGATTGACCGTGAACACGATGCCCTGCTGTTCCAAAGTTCCTATTACTACCTCGGGCATTTCAGTCGCTTCATAAAGCCCGGTGCACAGCGAGTACTCTGTGCCAGCATCCGACAAGATTTGGAAGCCACGGCCTTCATAAATTCCGACGCATCGGTTGCCACAGTGGTAATGAATCGAACCGAGCACAATATTTCATTCCCACTTCGAATCGGTGATAGCAAAATGCTGGCTGAACTTCCGCCGCGATCGATTGCGACTTACCTTTCAGATCATTAAAGCGTTTTATTTAATGGTAATGGCGGACATAATCAATGACGTAAGTTTGTGGAAAGACAGAGGTGGAGTCGGGGTTGCCAGGCCAGGCACCTCCAACGGCGAAATTCAAGACCAGGAAAAATGGGGTTTGAAATACCGACATACCTGCTGTTGTAGTCCGTGCTTCATAGGGAACACCATCAAAATACCATGTAAACCCTTGGGGAGTCCAGTCAATGGTGTAGCGATGAAAGGCGGCTCCCAGTATTGCAGAGTTGGTATAAGAGGATGTGGGGGCCCCGGTAGCATAGTGAATAGTCCCATGAGTAGTGTAGTCACCCGTCCCACCACCAATCATTTCCATAACATCGATTTCACCACAGTCTGGCCAAGCCACCGTGCCGCCATACAGGCCAAAAGAGTTACATGTTGCCCCTAATAACCAGAAGGCAGGCCACATTCCCTGAGTGCTGGGAAGTTTTGCCATGATTTCAAAGCGGCCATAGGTAAAGGTTTTCTTTTGTGCAGTTTGAATTCTAGCCGAAGTATAGGATGATCCTCCCACCGCTTGTTGCATTGCGGTAATGGTTAAATATCCATTCTGGACAACTGCATTCTGGGCTTGGTAATACTCCAGTTCATTGTTACCCCACCCTCCCCCTCCCAGATCGTAATTCCAGACCGTAGTATCAAGCGAGGTGCCGTTAAACTCATCGCTCCAGTCCAGGGTCCAGCCTGCTGCGATATTTGGATCACCTGAAATAACTGTCAGTAAATATGTTTGCGTTACTTGCGTGTTAATGCCGGATACCGCTGCCTGGGTGGCAGAAATAGTAGCGGTTCCAGAACCAATCCCGGTAACAACACCCGAACTATCAACAGTTGCAACCGAAGTGTTATTGCTGGTATAGGAAATAGCACCCGCACCAGAAACGCTTATGGAAGAACTTGCCGGATTGGATAATGTATTGCCGGTTGTGAGCGATGCCGTGTTGGGTAAAGCAAAGGTTATGACTGGGCTTGGTGTGTTTGCAGAAGATGCATTTCCTGCTCCCCCGCCACCACAGGCAACCAAAAACGCGCACAAGAGGGCAGTACACCAGATCGTTAGTTCCCTTAAGGGAAGTATCTTCAAGAATATTTTCACAGTATGTCCACGAGTATTTTCCAAGGCTGACTTCAAACCATCCTGGTTGGGTAGCGGTGCCACGAACTTTACATCATTATCAGCACAATCCTACCCCAAGCGAATCACCAGATTTGAAATCTGATATTTGCGCAGGCTCAGCGCCATTTCCTCTGGT
>CAIQPV010000021.1 GCA_903873725.1 uncultured Nitrosomonadales bacterium | reverse complement strand
CTTGGGATAGCTGAAGACACGCTTCAAGATGCGAAAGGGCCACTCTACCTTGGCGCGCACACGCGACTTGGTCTTGTGCTTCCGCCTCTCCTTCTCATCCACCTCGCCCTTGCTGTTGCGGACCCGTCGGTTGGTCATATCCTGGCGCATCGCGTTCTCGTTCCACCTGCTTCATTAGACGGAACTGACACGGATGTTGGTCTTGTTCAGATGTTCCCTAATTTGCAGACCCTGTTTAAAACAGCGTCTGCCAAATGCAGAGTCACAGTAGTGCATTTCAACACTGGAACGGAGAGATACAGCTCTAGTGGTTACCGGAGTCCAACGCAATCGTATCCACTCGAATAGTCTTCTTTGCCACATCCACTGTGCCCGTCACAACCACTTTCTTGCCAGCAAACTTTTCGGGAGTGTTTTGGTCGCTCAGGGTGTAGGCTACTTTTCCGTCCCACAACACATACACAGCCGCGTGGCTGTCGATGCACGCATTGGTGCACTCAGCGTCGTCAGATCCCATCTTCATGTGTGAGTGGTCGCCATCGGCGCACATACTGTCTGTAATGACGCCTGTGAACCGCTGGCGGCCCTGCGCGGAGACAAGGACCGCCAACAACAAAACGGTAGTGAAGACTCGTTTACGCACCGGGAATCATGAGGTGGGCGGTTGTTGTGCCCGCGTTCATAACCCACACGCCGCCCTGCTTGTTGTCCTCAGGCAGTCCCAGAGACTTGCCTGTGGCATTAGGAACGGCAATAGTAATGTGGCTGCGGGTGTGATCGGCATCGGGGCCTGAGAGGTGATACCAGGCCGAACCGAACTCCGGCTTTACGCGGGTGCCATCTTTTTCCGCGGCATCAAAGGCAGCCAGGCTGGCCTTCTTGTCTGGAATCGCCTCGTACTTCAGGTTCTGGGCGACCCTGTCTAGGTTCGCAATGCTGGTGCATTCCACTGCAAATGGCTGCTGGCCGGGTTGACCGGTGCGGTCATAGCAAACCAGACGGTTGGTGCCCTTCCGCAACGTGTCGTAGGTAAAGTCAGACTTCCACTTGATCACGGTCGCGCCCTCCTTGAGGTTGCGAGGCGCGGCCATCAGAGGCTTGTCGATTGAATCGGTTGGAGCCTGCGCGAAGGCTGTGGCAGACATAGCAATCAAGCCCAGTACTACGGATGCTGTGATTTTCACGGTATAACCCCCTAGGGAATAGGACAGAGTATACAGAGCCAAGGTATTCATTGCCACGGCACAAATGCTGGACAGGAGTAAATCCTCTAGGTGAGCGCATTTCTTGATTTGAAACTCAGGAGATTTCTATTGCAGGGAAAAGGGACTCAACAGGGTGGAATGGGATAGGTCGGTTATCAAGGAAAGGCGACTTCAAAGTCAAGCTCACGTCCAACTAGAATGACCGTCTGCTAAAATTCGCCGCAAATGATTAAACAAGCCCACTTGCGCGCTGTGTTGATTTCAATGATTGGCTGCTCGGTTGGTGTGGCGGCGGCTAAGCCAGATACTCCATCACAAATTGCGATTGACGAAGCGCATGCGACCGCAATCCTGGCCGGCGACCAGATAAGCTTGCACTTCCCGCTCACCGCCTCAGCGGAAACCTCTGGCACTGTAACGCTATGGCTGTTGAGCCCGCAGGGTGAGGCGGGTCCAGAGGTTGTACATCAAATCAGTTCAGGCACGAGATTTGTAGAAGCCGCACTCCCACGCCCCAAGGACAAGCACGGCAACCTTATTGAAGGAATTGAGTGGTACAGGGTCGGGTATCGCGTGGAAGCTTCTGCGACGCACGGAATTCTTGCCTTGGGCGCGATCATTACGAATCTATATGACCTATCCGTTGCTAAGCCTTCGGGATATCTAACGCCCGGCAAGACTCTCACAGTGCGTGCTTTTGCCAGCAACCCGGTGACGCGGAGGCCGGTCCGCGGCGTGCGCATCACGGCGAATCTTGAGTTGGAACTGCCGGTAAAAGACGAGCACCAGACGCTCACGTGGACCGGTACGGTCGATGGGACTGGCGAGGTGTCGTTTGAATTTCCGATACCTGATATCGTCGGCATTTCGGCAACTTTGCACTTGAAAGGCCAGTTGCGCGGTGTGGCGGGAGCCCTGGCTGAACGCACTCTGGATTCGGAAATTGAGGCTTCTTCACGTGCCTATATCAACCTGGAGAAAGATAAGGAACTCTATCAACCGGGGCAGACGGTTCACATGCGCGGAGTTGTAAGGGATGGAAGGGGGCGCGCCGCCGCCAAGGTCCCGATCACGCTGACCATCAACGACGCGGATGGAAAGAAAGTGCAGGCCGAGGCGCTGACAACGAATCGGTTTGGCATTGTTGCTTATAACTGGAAGACGAGCGACCAGACACCCACCGGCAACTATGATGTAATCGCTGTG
>CAIQPV010000020.1 GCA_903873725.1 uncultured Nitrosomonadales bacterium | reverse complement strand
CTGGCTGTTTCCGAACATCAGGCTGAAGAAGAAAAACTGGCTGCATTGAATGCTGCGATTACCAAGGCCAACGAATGCATTGCGGCGGAACAGGCAGCCGGGGCCGCCGCACAGATTTGTCACACTTTGAATGAACAAGCGGCTTGCGTGGCACAAGCGCGTGTCGAAGCAGAAATCCGGGCGATGGCCGAAATTGAGGCACGCATGGAAATAGAATTGCGCGCGATTGAAGCCGACAACGAATGCTTCGCTCTGGAAGAGCGCGCCAAGGAAATTGCAGCAGCAAAACTAAAAGCGACGGAAGAAGCGATCACCAGTGCCAAAACAAAAGAAGAAATCGAGATTCGTGCCCTGAACATGGCCAGACTATCTGCCGAAGCTGAAACACAAGCTGCACAGTGCGCATCGGAAAGGCTGGAAGCAGACGCGCGATCCGCTGCACTGGCACGCCAGCGTATTGAAATTGAGCGCAAAACCATACAATTGGCCGAAGAAAGAGATCGGGTTGAGCAACGTGCGGTGACCGAAATTGAAGCACGCATGGACATTCAATTGCAGGCAATTGAAGCGGATAGAGAATGCTATGCGGTGGAAAAAATCGCAAGAGAGGCCGCTGCCGCCAAGTTGAAAATTACCGAAGAAGCCATCGCAGCCGCCAAAACCCGGAGAGAAACTGAAGTTCGAGTTGCAAATATGCTCAAATTGCGTATTGCGACTGAAACAAAAGCAGCGGAACTCGAAGCCGAGAAATTGCAAGCAGAAGCATGGGCTACAATATTGGTGCGCCAGCAACTGGAGGCACTGGAGCAGGCCAGGTTTTTAGCCGTTGAAAATGCGCACACCGAACAGCAACGCCTGAAACTGGCGCAGAAAAAATGCAATGCGGAAAATCGTGTAAAGGATATTTTGTGTGCGAAATTAGCGGCTGAACAGCGAGCTCTGGCGGACAACGAAGCTGTGATCAACGCAGAAAGAAAGGCCGTTGCAACGGCGTTCGCCGGCAATCCGGCTGAACTGCCCATAACTCATTCAGTTTGTGAAAATAGTACAACAAGACAGTTTTTGCAGACTCAACGAGTTGTGCCTCTGACACAAGTGAAGGCAGAGGTCGAAACTGACAAACTGCTGGGAAAACTGTGCAGGAACGGCCAACAAAGTATATTGGCTCAAGCCGTATTGTTTGTTGTGATGATTATTGGAGCGATGATGTTTTTGCCTGCCTTGTTGCCTTCTGCTTTTGCTATGAGCGATAACTTAATCACAACATATTAATTTTAAATGAATCATCCGATCATGTCAGGGGGTATGGCATGAGGTTGAATGGATTGTTCAGGTTGAATAACCCTGACAATTCAGGATTTACGTTCCAGTGTTTCCCTCACTGCCGCAATGTGTGCAACCGGATTAAGCGTGTTGCGGATATCTGACAGTTTTCCTTTCAAATTGGCCTGCCGGGTACGGTCGACTCCTGAACTAAGTTGATACACCGTGCCGGGTACGGAATAGGTAGCAGAAGCCTGGCTGGCTGTGATAAGAGCATGGGATGCGGCGTCTGCCAGCAACGATTGAAGCATGCTGTCGGCATTGTCGAAAGTGATGGGTGCAGCGTTGACAGACGATGCTGTTGTTTCCGGGACTGTGGTTGTCGGCGGCAAAGTGGTTACAACCGTTACCCCGGTTCCTGTTACACCTGTTGTTGGCAAACTTCCTGCAGTTTGGGCTGTGCTTTCAGCAGGCAAATTTACTGCGGGATTGACAACCACCGCAGTATTAATGGCAGTTGCAGCAGGCATCGCAGTTGCTTCAGTAGTCGCGCCACCCACCAATACATTGATCAAAGAGTCGCCCGGGTTGGCAGGCGTCAGCAATGCGTTGATAGCATTGGTGAGATCGGTGCTAGTCGCATTGGCGTTCAGCCCCAAAGCCAAAGCCAGTTGCTTTTGTTGCGTTGGAGTGAGGCCGGATACCGAAAAGGTAGGTGAAAAAGATTGCAACAGGCTGAGTGGGTCATAGGTCAATGTGTCTGAGGTGGCGGTTGCGCCAAGAGTAGTAATCGAACTTGAGGTTACTACCGCTGGAGAGGTTACCGTGCCGGTTTGGGAAACTTCCCTCAACACGTACAGGGGAGTAACCGTGGTTACGCCGCTAACATTCGACGCAGCTTGTATCAAGGTCGTCATTATCATCCCCTTGGTTGTCAAACATGTCACGCAAGTTCAATTACACGGCTACAAATTGGACAGGTCAAGTGGAAGTTTGTTCACTACATGTTCAAGTTCGGGGATAATTCGCCTCCAGCAGCGAATCAGGAGTGCAGATTGCCATACCGTACTTTCCCAGCAACTTTCCAATATCCGGCTGTTGAGCCAGGCACGCTGGGTCCCTGCCCGGTTGGGTCGGATGCTTTGCAGGGGATCAAGCGCCAGCAGACCAATCCCTCGCGCTGGAAAGGGCAAGGGTGGCAGGATTTTGCCGCTGCCATTCGAACTGCGGGTACCGAGTTGCGGGAGCAGGCTGCGGCGCGTGGCACCTTCGCCACCGATGCGGGCGGCACCTCCTATGGTATGCCGCACGGCGTGGTGGTTGCACGCAACGCCGGTCAAATTGCCGATTTGCTGCGTGTTGCGCAACAGTTTCAAGTGCCGGTTACCGTGCGCGGCGGCGGCCTGACCACAGAAGGGGAGTCGGTGGCGTTTGGCGGCGTGCTACTGGACATGACCGGGATGAGCCGGGTGCTGCACATCGACACGGATGCGCTGACGGTACGCACCGAAGCCGGAATTTTCTGGCATAGTCTGGCCGAGGAATTGCGCCGCTCAAACATGGATTATCTTTCCGCACCGCTCAACCTGACTTCCTCGGTCGGCGGCACGCTGGGTGTGGGCGGGATAGACGTGAATTCGCCACGTCTCGGTTGCAGCGCCGATCAGGCGTTGTCTTTGCAGGTAGTGACCCCGACCGGGGAGATTATCGAATGTTCGGATACAAAAAATGCCGATCTGTTTCAGCGCGTGATATTAGGATACGGCCAGTTTGGCGTGATTACCGAAGCCACGCTGAAGATACGTCCCTACACACCACTTCGCATGCATTATTTTTATTATAGTTCCTTGCGTACCGCAATTGAAGATTTGCAATTGCTGGACCGCAACGACGCCAGCGATTATTCGGGCATCCTGACCATCATGGATTGTGCTGTGAACCTGCTGGTGGCATTTGATACGGACGAACGCGAAGCCGAGTTCAAAGCCAACTGGCAGCAGCGTTTGCGCGGTTATGGCGAATGGAGCTTCGCCTTGCACATGGTGGGTCGCTATGCATTGCGACCTTGGAAATTGGCTGAGGCCTGGTATCTGTTCCAGCGCAAACGTGAACTTTTCCCGGAATTGCATCGCTCCGAATACATGCGCGACAATCTGATGTTTGATCGCAGTGTGGTGTTTTCGCGGGCGGTATGGAAGTTCTGGGGGTGTAAACAAATGGTCATCCCCGACCTTGCCACATCGGCGGATAAATTTGCCGAGGCAGTGGAGCGCGGCAACCTGGTTTGCCGCAAATATTTTCCGCATTACACCCTGTATCTGGTAGGCATCAAACTGCGTCCAGAACACCGGCCCCATTACGAAATGTCGTGTATCCCAGCCGATGCCGGGGACTGGGCTTACGGTTGTGAGTTCGAGCCGATGATAGATGGAAAGGTGTATAGCCGCGACCATTTTCAGTCGTTCAAGAATGCGATTTATGACATCGGTGTAGATCTGGGCGGCAGCTATTACCGCTTCGGCGGCATGATGAAAGGGTATATCCGGCGCGTGTTCGGCGATGAGGTGGTGGATCGCCATCTGGCGATGAAGCGAAAAGCCGATCCGGCGATGATCCTGAATCGGGACGTGATTTTCTGATGAACCCGAAAAAAACCGCTGATGGTTTCGCAGGTGCGAATTTATTCGCACACACAATGAGTTATATGCGAATGAATTCGCACCTACAAGTGCGGCACAACGCTTGCCGTTACTATTTTTCACAATGATAAGCACGAACGATCATGCCGCTTGCAGCGGTTGCAGCCTGTGCCTGCTGGTCTGCCCGATGTGGCGGCACAGCCGGGACATCGCTCTGAGCGCACACGGTTATGCCAAGGCGCTGCAACACGGCGCATCGGCGAACGACATTGCCGCTGAGTTATGGAGTTGCACCTTGTGCGGGGCCTGTGATCCGGTTTGTCCCGAACAAATCAATGTGACCGGAATGATCCTCGATCTGCGCCGCCGGTTGGAGCACGTCGGCAGCACAACTGTGCGCGCACGCATGGAGTCCGAAGCGTTGCGCCCGCTTGCAATACAACACGCTACGGTAAAATTGTTGCCCGATCAGGCATTGCTGGAGTCTCCCGAACTGTTGTCGCGCATTGCTGCCTTGTTGGGAATTCCTGTGGCGGAGGATGACGGCGCAGACATCGCGTTGGCTGTTGAAGCCGGAATAATCATTCAGCCGCAACGCATGCAACGCTTTCTGGCTTCCTGGCGCGGGCTGAAAAAGATCATCATAGCCGACGGGCTGTTGTTAAAACACCTGAGACAATTACTTCCCGCGATGAACTTTGTCTCGCTGGGCGAAGCGCTTAGCACCCATGCTGTGGTGCGCCGCAGCCTGCGCGCCACCGACCTGTACGTGATCGAGCCGCGCGCCTATCATGCCGATTTTCATCGGCTGGTCAAACATTATGACCGATTGCGCGCCGAGAGCGGCAGTGCTTTCAACCTCGACTTGCAGCGCATCGCCATTCCGGCAACGTCACGCAGCTTGCCGCAGCGGCTGGGATTGATAGCCCCTGACGATAATGAACAGGCACGCTGGGTTTTGCACGGGCGACGCATAAGCCGTATCGTGGTCGAGAGCTTGGAAGATCGTGCTGCATTTGAAAAAATCACTGACATTCGCGTGGTGCATCTGGCGGAGTTGGCGGAAGATAAAGTTTGTGGCAAGTAGGCTGGTGGTGAGGTACGAGCCCCAGCTTCCGGAATTGCAAGCGCTTGGGATGCGCCTTCCCGCAAGCGGTAATTGAGGTTCCATAACCGGCATTTCGTAAATTGGCGCTATCGACCCCATAAGTAGGTCACAGTGTGTCAGCCGACAGACTGCTTCACACCATGTAGCTGCCGTTAAAATTTATTAAAATTGGCGGGTTTGAATGACTCTTGAACCCAATTCAGTCACTCGATGTATCAATTAGATTGCCAGAAAGCAGCCATTTACCTGGAGCAGAAAGCGGGACCGATTCAAATCCAAACTGAATTTGATTGGCTGTCACATAGCCAAGTTAGGAAGAACAGGCAGATCGGTGCGTGAACAACGCATCCAAGTCGTCACGCACCCGTTGCGGCTCGTCCTTCAGCGGCATGTTCGCTATATCATGCACGCCGTCCAGTGTGCCTTGCGGGTCTGCAT
>CAIQPV010000019.1 GCA_903873725.1 uncultured Nitrosomonadales bacterium | reverse complement strand
CCTCATCCGTCTTGCCTAATGCGTGAAAGCGAAGCTCGCCCTGACTGTGTTTAATGTCAGCAATCAGCAGAAGAGGCTCATTGAAAAAAACCTGTTCCGCTTCAGCAGTTGCAACACCGTGCTTGTCGTTCTTGCGGGCATTTCCATCATCCCATTCAAAATCGGTAATTTTGGTCAGGTCAATCATGCACGTATATTATGATAATATACAAATAAAGGCAAACTTGGCTGTGCGAAAATCCATTACATCACCCGACCCGCCGCCAAGTGCAACTGCCTGTTGCAGCGCCGCGCCAACGCTTCGTCGTGGGTGACGAGGATCAGCGTGGTTTGTTGCGTGCAGTTCAGCTCCAGCATCAGTTCGATGATCTGGCTGCCGGTGGCGGCGTCGAGATTGCCGGTCGGCTCATCGGCAAACAATATTTTCGGCCGGGCGACAAACGCGCGCGCAATCGCCACGCGCTGCTGCTCGCCGCCGGATAGGTGTTTGGGCAGGTGCGACATGCGAGGCGCAAGACCAACGCGCTCCAAGGCTTCTGTGGCACGTGCGCGCGCATCGTGAGCACCGTATAGTTCCAGCGGCAGCATGACGTTTTCCAGCGCGGTCAACGCGGGCAGTAGTTGAAATGATTGGAAAACGAAACCCGCCAGGCGCCCGCGCAGACGTGCGCGACCATCTTCATCGAAAGCAAAAATATCCGTGCCGTCGAGATACACCGTGCCGCTGCTGGGCGAGTCCAGCCCGGCCAGTAGACCCAACAGGGTGGATTTGCCGGAGCCGGATGCACCAAGTATCGCCAGGCTCTCGCCCGCTTCCACTGTAAAACTGACCTCGTGCAGGATGGCCAGCGGCTGCGCCTCTCCATTCATTGAGGGACTTTTCACTTGCTTACTGAGGTTGACTGCCTGCACAATGGATGCCATGAAATTTCCTGTTTTCTTCCGTCTGATTTTATTTTGCGCCTGTTGCCTGCCGCCGGAAATAGTTGCCGCACAACCGTCCATCCTGGTGTTCGGTGACAGCCTGTCGGCGGCTTATGGTATCCCGCGCGAGGCGGGCTGGGTGAACTTGCTGCAGCAGGAGTTGCAACGCAGCCATCCTCAATACCAAGTGGTCAACGCCAGCATCAGCGGTGAGACTACCACGGGCGGGCTGCAACGCATCGCTGCTGCATTGCGCCAGCATCAGCCCGGCATCGTCATCCTCGAACTCGGCGCAAATGACGGCCTGCGCGGGGCACCCATCGCGAACATCGAAGCGAACCTCGCCGACCTCATCCGGCAATCGCGCAAGGCACATGCCAAGGTACTATTGCTGGGCATGCAACTGCCGCCCAATTACGGCACGGATTACACCGCAGATTTCAAAGCCATGTACACTAAACTGGCGCAACGATACCATGTACCACTGATTTCATTCTTTCTGGAAGGCATCACGCCGGAACAGTTCCAGGCCGACAACCTGCATCCAGTAGCACAGGCGCAACCGCGTATCTTGCACAACATAATGCAGAAATTAGGGTCACTGTTGTAACAACAAGTTCCCCTAACCAAATTGTTTTTGCCTACCCCAGCATCGCCTTCAACCTCGCAAGTTTCGCCATCCCCTCCCCCTTGCTGACCTCGGGTGCGCTGCCTGCAGGAAGCGCGCCCGAAAAAACAACTTCCTCTGCGGGTAATTCTTGCAGAAAGCGGCTCGGTTTACAGGCCTGCCATTCCTTGCCCTGCTTGCGTTTGTTGCAGTAACTGATTTGCAGTGATCGTTGGGCGCGGGTGATGCCGACGTACATCAGGCGGCGTTCTTCTTCGATCTGCTCGGGTGCCTCGCTGCGCTGGTGCGGCAGAATGCCTTCTTCCACACCCACCATAAACACGTGCCCATACTCCAACCCTTTCGCCGCATGCAGCGTGGAAAGCGAAACTGCATCTGTTTCCTCTTCCCCTGATTCAAGCAGGTTCATCAAGGCGATGGTTTGCGTCATCGCCAGCAGGGTCTTGCCGTCGGCTTCGGATTTGCGATTGATCCAGCCGACGAAATCCATGACGTTGGCCCATTTGGTTTCGGCCTGGCGCGGCTCGTGGCTGTCAAATAGCCACGCCTCGTAATCAATCGCGCTCATCAAGTCTGACAGCACCAGCGCGCAGGCTTCCTTTTCGGCACGTGCCTCCATGCGGTTGATGAAGTTGCAGAAAGTCAGCAGGTCTTCGTGTTGTCTGGGGTTGAGTTGGTGCGCCATGGCACTCTCGAATGCAGCTTCGAACAGGCTGATATTGCGCGTTCCGGCATAGCCGGCAAGTTTCTCCAGCGTCTGGTTGCCGATGCCGCGCTTGGGCGTGGTAATGGCACGGATAAAAGCAGGGTCGTCGTCGGTGTTGGCGATCAGCCGCAAATAAGCGACGATATCCTTGATTTCTGCTCGATCAAAGAATGAAGTGCCACCGCTCACGGTGTAAGGTACTTTCTGCTCGCGCAGTTGCTCCTCGAAGGTGCGTGACAAATGATTGCTGCGATACAAAATTGCATAATCCGAAAAACGGGTACGGTGCTCGAATTTGTGCGCCATCAAACGCATTACCACAGATTCTGCTTCGTGAGCATCGTCCTTGGCCGCGAACACGCGGATGGGATCGCCCGGCCCGTGGTCGCTCCAAAGCTTTTTCTCGAACAGTTTGGTGTTGTTGCGGATGACATGGTTGGCGCAAGTCAGGATGCGCTGCGAAGAACGGTAATTCTGCTCCAGTTTGATCACGCGCAAAGTCGGATGGTCGTTTTGCAGATTCTGCAAATTCGCGGCACTCGCACCGCGCCAGGCGTAGATCGCCTGATCGTCGTCGCCCACGGCGGTAAGCGCGGCGCGGCTGCCCGCCAGCAAACGGGTCATCCGGTACTGGCAATCGTTGGTGTCCTGATACTCGTCTATCAGCAGGTAACGAAAGCGTTTTTGCCAGCGCTCCAGCACTTCGGGAAAATTCTGGAACAGCTCGACAGGCAGGCGAATCAAGTCGTCGAAGTCCATCGCCTGATAGGCACGCAGCGTTTCCTGATAGCGCGCATACAGCAGCGCATTGCGTTGCTCCGCTTCGTTTTCAACCAGACTCAACGCCTGTTCCGGTGAGGTGAACGAAGATTTCCAGTTGGACATCACGCTTTGTGCAATGCGAATATCCTGCTTGTCCGGTGCGCCCAGCAACTCGCTGATGATCTTTGCCGTGTCCGCACTATCGAAAATGGAGAACTGTTTTTTATAGCCAAGCTGCCCGGCTTCTTCGCGCAGGATTTGCATGCCCAGCGCATGAAAAGTGCTGATGGTCAGCCCCTTGCCGTCGCGCCCGTTAAGCAGCTTGCCGACGCGTTCGCGCATCTCGTTGGCGGCCTTGTTGGTGAAAGTGATGGCGGCGATGTTGCGCGGCGAGTAGCCGCATTGCTCGATCAGGTAGGCCAGTTTGTGGGTGATAACACCGGTCTTGCCGCTACCTGCCCCTGCCAGCACCAGCAAGGGACCATCCAGATACTTTACTGCTGCGCGTTGTGTGGAGTTGAGTTTGTTCAGCATTAAGTTGTGGTGCCCGGAACCGGAATCGAACCGGTACAGCCTTTTCAAGCCGACGGATTTTAAGTCCGTAATAAAATCAGAGCTTGCCCCTTATCCGTCAATTACTTATAATTAAGTCCGTTGTTATTTGACAGACTTATGACAGACCTTATAGGGAGCATGGATTAAAATGGCGTCGATAAGAAAGCGCGGAGAATACCAGTGGACGGCGCAAATAGAAATGAAAAACAGAGCCACCGGACTGGTGCACAAGGAAATAAAGACCTTCCAGACAAAAGATGAGGCGGACACATGGGCGATGGGCGTTGAGGCCGATTTGCGCAGATCAATCCACCATGACACCCGCATCATTGACTCGACGCTGCTGAGCAAACTGATCCAGAAATACATTG
>CAIQPV010000018.1 GCA_903873725.1 uncultured Nitrosomonadales bacterium | reverse complement strand
GCTATCGTTTCCGCCAGTTCGCGTATCGTCAAATCCTCACCGGAGCCGACATTGATCAGCGGGCAACATGATGGCTCGACCAGTGCGTCGTAGCGTGTGTCATCCAGCGTGGCGAGGAATACGAGCGCGTTGGCCAGATCATCCACGTACAAAAATTCGCGCCTGGGAGTACCGCTGCCCCACAACACAACCTCAGGTGCCTCGCGCCTGGTGCACGACTCAACAAGTTTGGTTTTAAGGTCGGCGGGGATGGTGCCGTGGGCCGCTTCATTGCGATTGATCCCTTCAACATCCCCCTCCTGCGCGAGTTTTGCCAGATGGAGCTTGCGGATCAACGCGGGCAATACGTGGGAGTTGTTGAGGTCATAGTTGTCGCCGGGGCCATACAGGTTGGTGGGCATGGCGGCCAGCCATTTGGTGCCGTATTGGCGGTTGTACGACCAGCACATTTCAATACCGGCGATCTTGGCCAGTGCGTAAGGCCGGTTGGTCGGCTCCAGCGGGCCGGTGAGCAGATAATCTTCTTTGATGGGTTGAGGACAGTCACGCGGATAAATGCATGAGCTCCCCAGAAAGATCAGCCGACCCACCTTGCCGGCATGCGCGGCACGACAGATATTGGCTTCGATGAGCAGGTTGCTCATCAGGAAATCAACCGGATAGCTATTGTTGGCATGTATGCCGCCGACTTTGGCTGCGGCGAGGAACACCACCTCGGGACGTTCTTGTTCAAAGAAACGCCGGGTAGCGACAGCATCTTCCAGATCCAGTTCGGCATGGGTACGCGTCACCAGATTGGTGTAGCCTTGCCGTTGCAGCTCGCGCAGAATCGCGCTTCCGGCAAGCCCGCGATGGCCGGCGATGTATATTTTGCTATGCTGGTTCACGACAGTTTGGGATCACTCGTTATAGTCGTAAGCCGCAAAGCCGTGTTTCTTGACTAATTCGTCGCGCTCTGCCGATTTCAGGTCTTCGCGCACCATTTCAGAAACGAGTTCATGAAAGGTGATTCTGGGGGTCCAGCCGAGTTTTTCCCTGGCCTTGGTCGGGTCGCCCAGCAAGGTTTCAACCTCGGTGGGGCGGAAGTAACGCGGATCTACACGCACAATGGCGCGCGAGGATCGAGCGCCGGGAACCGGGGAGCGGGTTTCCAGATAGCCGACTTCGTCAACTCCCTTGCCTTCCCATCGTATGTCCATGCCTAGTTCCCTGGCGGCAGCGTCGACAAAATCCCGCACGCTATATTGCACGCCGGTGGCTATGACGAAGTCTTCCGGATGGTCTTGTTGCAACATCAGCCATTGCATTTCGACATAGTCTTTGGCGTGCCCCCAGTCGCGCAAAGAATCCAGATTACCCAGATAAAGGCAGTCTTGCAGATTAAGCTTGATACGTGCCAGCGCGCGGGTGATCTTGCGGGTAACGAAGGTTTCTCCGCGAATCGGGCTTTCGTGATTGAACAAGATGCCGTTGCAGGCATAGATACCATAAGCTTCCCGGTAGTTGACGGTGATCCAGTAAGCGTACATCTTGGCGACGGCATACGGGCTGCGCGGGTAGAACGGGGTGGTTTCCTTTTGCGGAATCTCCTGCACCAGACCATACAACTCCGAGGTGGAAGCCTGGTAGAAGCGTGTCTTCTTCTCCAGGCCGAGAATACGGATAGCCTCAAGAATCCGCAAGGTGCCGATGCCGTCGGCATTGGCAGTGTATTCCGGGGTCTCGAACGAAACGGCAACATGGCTCATGGCGGCGAGGTTATAGATTTCGTCCGGTTGCACTTGCTGGATGATGCGAATCAGGTTGGTGGAGTCGGTCAGGTCGCCGTAGTGTAATTTGAACTTGGCATTATCCACATGCGGGTCCTGGTAGAGATGGTCAATGCGGTCGGTGTTGAATAACGACGAACGGCGTTTAACGCCGTGCACGAGATAACCCTTCTTCAGCAGCAGCTCGGCCAGATAGGCGCCGTCCTGGCCGGTGATTCCGGTAATTAGCGCCACTTTATTGGTTTGAGTCATTTCAATGCTCGCTTTGTTGAACTATTATCTGCCGTAATCGTCTTCAAAACGCTGGATGTCGTCTTCGCCCAAATAGCTTCCGGACTGGACTTCAATAATTTCCAGCGGAATTGTGCCGGGATTGCGCAAGCGATGCATTTCACCCAAGGGAATGTAGGTGGACTGATTTTCGGTAATCAGAATCGTTTTGTCGCCGCATGTCACCTCGGCGGTACCTTTCACAACGATCCAATGCTCTGCGCGATGATGATGTTTTTGCAGGCTTAAACTGG
>CAIQPV010000017.1 GCA_903873725.1 uncultured Nitrosomonadales bacterium | reverse complement strand
TGACAGCCTTTGAGGTGCTGCGCGGCAAGATCGATGCAGCATCCTCGGCCCTTGACCGGGAGGCCGCATTGATTGCCGAGGAAGCACGTTTGTCGGCAAGCGACGCTCTCGGTATCGTCGTAACCGACAACCGCGAACTGGACCCCAAGCGCGGGTTCGCCAGTGTCGGCGAATTCATGCAGTCAGTTTTCCATGCGCAAAAACCCGGCAAGTCGATCGACGAACGCCTGTTCATCGGTGCTGCTGCCCCCTCCACATTCAGTAACGAGAGTGCCGGTCAGGATGGCGGTTTTCTGGTCCCGCCTCAATTCTCGCAGCAGATTTTTCAGCTGTCGCTGGGGGAGGACTCCTTGCTGCCGATGACCGACAACGTCGAGATCAGTGGCAACAGCATGGCCTTTCCCAAGGATGAAACCACGCCATGGGGTACCAACGGTATCCGCGCTTACTGGCAGGGTGAAGCAGCTTCAGCCATTGCCACGAAGCCGGTGCTGGGTATGGCAACCCTGCGCCTCAAGAAACTGATGGCACTGGTGCCGACTACAGATGAGTTGCTGGATGATGCCAATGCCCTTACCAGTTACCTGCCTCAAAAGGTAGCTTATTCCATCCGCTGGAAGACCAATGAATCGATCATGTTCGGTGCCGGCAACGGTGTGCCGGTTGGTTGCCTGAATGCCGGTGCCACTATAACGGTAGCCAAGGAAACCGGTCAGGCCACACAAACCCTGTTGCCACAGAATCTCGCCAAGATGATCGCGCGCCTGCCTGCCGGTTCGTTTTCAAAAGCGGTGTGGTTGGTCAACAACGATGTCCTGCCGGCACTCTTTACGCTGACTTTGGGCAACTACCCGATCTACTTGCCAACGGGGCTTTCGGTAGGTGGTGTTCAAGTATCACCCTATGGCACGTTGCTGGGCCGCCCGGTATTTGTATCTCAGCACGCCAACACCTTCTCCAGTCTGGGCGACGTCCTGCTGGTGGATCTGTCGTACTACCAGACCATCACCAAGGCCGGTGGCATGCAGACCGCAACGTCGATGCATCTGTACTTCGATGCCGATCTCACGGCCTTCCGCACCACTTTCCGTCTGGATGGTCAGTCAAAAATCGTGGCACCTATCGCCCCGGCCAAGGGAGCCACGACCATGTCGCCCTTCGTGCAACTGGCCGCCCGCTAATTTTTATTCAGGAGAACTTACATGTTTCCAAATGCAAAAGGCAGTGAAGAAATCAGTCTGCTCGCAACCATCGATCCCTCCAGTCAGGCTGTGGGTGTCTTAACCACCTCCTGGATTTCGGTCGCCAACTTTCATGCGCTGCTGGCCACGGTGGAAACCGGAGTATTGGGTGCCTCGGCTATGGTAGATGCTCAGTTGCAGCAGGCGCTCGATGCCAGCGGTACTTCTTCCAAGATTATCACCAACAAATCCATCACTCAGTTGCAGCAGGCAGCAAGCGGCTCCAACAAGTATGTGCTGATCAACTGCAAACCGGAGGAACTGGATACCGTGAACGGTTTTGGCTTTGTGCGGCTGTCGATCACGGTAGGTGTTGCCGCCAGTCTCACGGCAGGCAAGTTGCTCGGGGTCAATCCGCGCTACGCAACGGCGGATGCCTTTAACGGTGTGAACGTTGCGCAGCTAATCTAGGAGGAGCGATGATACTCATTCGATTTCTCACGGATTTTTATGCCGTCGATGGCAGTGGCAACAGCAACGTGAAATATGCTGCGGGTGTATCCTATCCGCAGGATGAAGAAACTACGCGACTGGTTGCCTCGGGCATTGCTGAAGAAATTACAGTGCCCGACGGACCAGCAGCACTTAAGCAACCGGCTGACCCTGCGCCTTGAGTTATGCCACTGCAACTTGTCACACCTCCCGTTGGGGAGCCCGTGTCTCTTACCGAGGCCAAACTCCATCTGCGGGTGGATGTGACGGATGACGATGCGCTGATCACCGCCTTGATAACAGCCGCAAGACAGTATGCGGAAACGCTCACGCAACGCCAGTTCGTTACCGCGACGTGGAAACTGGTGCTGGACAGTTTTCCGGGTCCCAGCCTGATGGGTGTTCCTGCGGGAACGCCATTTTCCTTGCCGGGCCACGCCATTCTGCTCAACAAGAGCCCGGTGCAAGCTGTCAGTTCGATCAATTATCTCGATATGTCCGGCACGCAACAAACCATGCCAAGCACGGATTATGTGGTGGACACCAGTTGCGAACCGGCACGCATCACACCGGTATTCGGCAAGATATGGCCGATCAGTTTGCCGCAAATCGGTGCTGTAACGGTGACGTTTACGGCGGGTTATGGCGCGCCTGACAACAACACCCCACCAAACTGGAGTCCAGCTCCCGTACCAGAAGGGATCAAGGCCTGGATGAAGGTCAGGATAGGCAGCATGTACCAGCATCGGGAAGAAGTGGCGATTCTGCAAAAGGGCAAGCTTGAACTGCTTCCCTTTGTCGATTTCATGCTCGACCCGTTCAAGGTGGTGACTTTCTGATGATTGTATCAAGCGGTCGTCTGGATCAGCGCATCACCATCCAGCAAAAGACGGTAGTTCGTGGCGCACTGGGTGGTCATGATGAAACCTGGTCGACCCTTGCCACCGTCTGGGCAGAAACGACCGACCTGACCGGCCACGAAATATTCAATGCCAAGGCCATGGGTAGTGCCGCCACCCAACTGATCACCATCCGCTATCGCACCGATGTCCGTGCCGATATGAGAGTGATTTTTTCCGACGGGAGCATGGCGCGTATCGAATGGATACGGCGTGTCACACGACGCGAATTCATGGAACTGTATTGCCTGAGCCTCGATGACTGAGTTTAAAGTTGAGGGTCTGGCAGAACTGCAAAAGATGCTGGATGACCTGCCGGCAAATATCGAGAAAAACATCATGCGTGGCGGCCTGCGTGCCGGTGCCAAAGTAGTACAGGAAGAAGCGCAGCGCGTTTGCCCGGTTGGCAGTGGCAATCTGCCCAAGGGTGAAATTTCAGGTTCCTTGAAAAATTCCATTCGCATTTCGATGAAAGTTCGCAAAGGAAAAGTGCAGGCATTCGTCAAAGCCGGAGACAAAGTGGCCTTTTATGCGCACATGGTCGAATACGGTACGGCAAGTCACCTGATCAAGCCCAGGGACCGGAAAAGTTTGTTTCTCGCAGGTCTTTTCAAGGAAGTGATCAAGCATCCGGGAGCAACCAAAAAGCCTTTCATGCGCCCGGCACTCGACAACAAGGCACAGGACGCCATAGACACCATGGCCGACTACATCCGCGAACGAATCCCCAAGGAAATCGAAAAGCTGAAATGAGAGCCGAAACCATTATCAACACGCTGCTGAACGCCTCAAGTTCACTGGCAGTGCTGGTCTCGACCCGTATCTATCTCGACACACGACCAGAAGCAGATCCGCTGCCGGCAGTCGTGTATGAGCTGATCAGCGATCGTCAGGACAATTCCAGTCCTGATCAAAAGGAGCGTTGCACTGCGCGTATGCAAATAAATTGTATGGATCTGACTGCAGAAGGTGCTGTTGCCGTGCGCGAAGCTGTGCGCTTGGCTTGCCACAATCAGGCCGGAGACATCGGTGGGTTCACCGTGGTGGATTGTTTGCAGGATGGCGCAGGTGCGGACAGCTATGACCAACTGGTCAATATCTATTTAAAACCGATTGATTTTGTCATTCATTACCTGAGATAGAAAGGAAGAAAAATCATGTGTCCTCCCGATACTGAAGTAGTTGCCGCCGAAACTACGGCGGCGGCAGAAATCGTTGCCTTAGGTGCTGCACCAATCTCAGCAGAACCAGTCATTCCGCACCATCACGGCATCATTGAAACGTGGCTTGCCGATTTGATAGCCACGCTGCCTCAGTTGCGCGAGACCGAGGCCTACAACACCTTACGAGTTGCAATCGAAGCTTTGAAAAGCAGGCTGTAAACAAAAAACAAATAACCACAAAGCCGCGCAAGCGGTTTTTTTACGACTCATGAAAGGAGTTAAACCATGCTGGTCTTCGGCTCAGGCAATCTCTATGGCATCAGCACCGCCGCCAATTCCACCCCGCGCAAGTTGGGCAATCTGCAGGATGTAGCCTTTGATTTTTCTTTCACCATAAAAGAACTTCGGGGTGCCGGACAGTTTGCCGTTGACCTGCGACGCGGTAGCGGAAAAATCACCGGCAAGGCTAAATTAGCTACTCTGAATGGTGCGCTTATCAACGACCTGTTCTTTGCCCAAACCGCAAGCACCGGTCTGCTGCAATCCGCAGTGAGCGAAGCTGCAAGCATTCCAGCTTCAACCCCGTGGACAGTCACGGTTGCGAACAGTGCCACCTTCGATACGGATCTGGGGGTGGTCTATGCCGCAACCGGTTTGCCGTTTACCCGCGTCGCTTCCGGCCCCGTGGCCGGGCAATACAGTGTCGCCTCGGGTGTCTATACCTTCTCAACGGGGGACGCCAGCGCTGCCGTGCTGATCGATTATTTGTACACTTCGGCTACCGGGGGAACACGCCTTGCTCTGTCAAATCAGACCATGGGTGTAACGCCAACTTTCATGGGGGTTTTCAGCGCCAACGTGGGTGGCAAGATCGCCACCTTGAAACTCAACGCCTGTACTTCCAACAAACTCTCGGTGGCAACCAAGCTCGAGGATTACGCTATCCCTGAGTTCGACTTCGACGCCATGTGTGACGCCAGCAACAATCTCGGCGTCTTTTCAGTAGCGAACTAGGGTGACCTGACATGATAACCGGACAAGCACTCACTCTCGCCGATCGAGAGTTTATTGCACCGCCTGCGCCGTTCTGCGTCATGCGCAAATATGCAGCGGTGTTCAACGGCGACGAGGTCGCTACTCCGCAGTTGATGGCAGAGGTCGTGCTCACGTCCCTGCAACGTAATTACCCGGAGCTGACACAGGAAGAATTCGAAGCCAAATATCTCGACATTTCCAATATCGGCGAAGCCTTCAAAGCCGTGATGACTACGAGCGGCACGAAGGAGAAAACGCCGGGGGAAGTGCGTCCGGGGAAAAAATAGACTGGGACGAACTGTATGCCCACCTCATTGCCTGTACGGGGTGGACGTGGGACTACATCGACCAGCACATGGATATTCCCCGGCTGAGCGCGCTGAACAGCTATTGGTCAAAACACCCGCCGTTGCATCTGATGGTGGCCTCGTACTTCGGTTTTAAACCGCAACCGCTGCCTACGGCCTTGGCAACAAATAATTCTGAACAAGATCTGGAAGCCTTCATGCAAATGTTTTCTGCTGCAGGCGGAGCAATGGGATAACTCATGGCAGACGTAGTCGGAACGCTCACGATCGAGATGGCGGCAAATATTGCCCGTCTTACCGAAGATTTTGCCGCTGCGAAAGCGGAAGTCAGCAAGTCTGCCGGTGAAATCCAGGGTGTGGTTGAAGAAATGCGTGACCATATTCAGGAGAGCATGGCGCACATTGGCGAGGTGGTAAAGGGTGTGCAGGAAGCCTTTCTTGCTGTCAGTGCGGCCATGGCAGGCGGTGCCGCCTTCAAGGAAGCGGTGGGGGAATCCTCCAAGCTGACTGTTGAAGCCAGCAAGATGGCCAAGACGCTCGGTATTACAGCCACCGAAGCATCAGTCCTTAATGTTGCTCTGGAGGATGCCTTTGTCTCCACTGACACCATGCAGGCCGCCAACAAGGCACTGACCAAGCAACTGCTCAACAACGAAGATGCCTTTGTTAACCTTGGCGTGGCTACACGCGAGCAGAACGGTGACTATAGAAATTCGCTCGACCTGATGCTGGAAGTTAACAAGCGTCTGCTCGATTTCAAGGAAGGCACTGATCGAAATATCGAAGGTACCAAAATCTACGGCAAGTCCTGGAGCGAAGTGTCCGGAGTTTTACGACTCAACACCGACCTGATGGAAGAGGCAGAAAAGAAAGCCAGTGCTCTGGGGTTGGTGGTTGGTCAGGAAAATGTGGAAGCAACGGCTCGTTACCGTGCCGCCATGGTCGATGTAGAAGATGTGATCAAGGCCGTGATGAAAACGATCGGTGATGCCTTGATGCCGGTGCTGACCCAGTTGGGTAAATGGTTCGCGGACATCGGTCCGGCAGCCGTGGTGGCAATCAAGGGTGCAATTGGCGGGCTGGTTGCTGTGTTTCAAGGTCTGGTTATGTCGGCGAAGCTGGCCGCAGATGCCGTCAAGGGCGTATGGAACATGCTCAATGCAGACTTGCACGGTAAAAGTATCGGGGATGCCTGGCACTCCATGATGGACGAAATGACGGCGGATGCGGAGGTGACACAGAAAAAACTCACTGAGCTTTTTAGCGCACCGACTCCGACGACCAAAAAGGAAGGCGGCGAAAAATCTGAGGGCAAAGTAAAAAAGCAAAAACAAGAAAAGTCCAAGATGCCGCAATACGAGGAGGAACTCGCGGCGATGAAACTGGCCGCAGCCGGCGAAGAGCAAACACGCGAAGAGCAAAAGGAAAAGGAGATCGCTTACTGGGTAACGATCCGGGATGCGGCCACCACTTCGGCGGCAGACCGCGTACAAATACAAAAGAAATTGTCCGGAGAAATACTGTCCGAACTGGAAATGCTCAAAAAGGTGCATGAAGCGGCGCAAAAGGCTCAAACCGAGGGCGATGCCAAAGTTGCTG
>CAIQPV010000016.1 GCA_903873725.1 uncultured Nitrosomonadales bacterium | reverse complement strand
GGAAGTCAGGTCGGGAGTGTAAAGTTTGCCCTTCTTCACGATGAAAATATTTTCACCCGCGCCTTCGGCAACGTAACCGTCCACGTCCAGCAAAAGTGCTTCGTCGTAACCGTCGTGCGCAACTTCCTGATGCGCCAGGATGGAGTTGGTATAGGTGCCGACCGATTTCGAACGGCACATATTGATGTTGACGTGATGGCGGGTGAAGCTGGAAGTTTTTACGCGGATACCTTTCGACATGCCTTCTTCACCCAAATACGCTCCCCATGGCCAGGCCGCGACCGCAACATGCACGCTAAGCGTAGTGGCGGCGATGCCCATGGCTTCCGAACCGTAAAACACGATGGGGCGGATGTAGCAGGATTCAAGCTTGTTGGCGCGCACAACTTCGCGTTGTGCCTCCATCAGCACTTCCTTGCCGAATGGCATCTTCATCTGGAAGATATAGGCCGAGTTGAACAGGCGGTCCGTGTGTTCTTTCAAGCGGAAGATTGCGGTGCCGCTGTCGGTTTTGTATGCACGCACCCCCTCAAATACACCCATGCCGTAGTGCAGGGTGTGGGTCAACACATGCGTGGTAGCATCGCGCCAAGGCACCAGTTTGCCGTCATACCAAATAAAACCGTCGCGATCAGACATGGACATGATTCATATTTCCTCAAGAGTGTGTCGCTAAAATTACAATTCTAGCCTTTTCTGTGCGGTTTATGAAGCGTTGGCAAAACTACGATCATTTTCCTGTGTGAAAAAAACGGAGCAGTTACCTGCTCCGTTAAAAGCCAGGTGTTGCACCTGGCAGGGGAGAAACGGGAATGATGCGCTGCTAAACAATACTATTCTGTGCGGTACCGCTCATAGAAAAATGTAGAATCCTTGATCAACCGTTGTTAACAATACCCAGTTTCACTGATTTTTTAATAAATTCGAATGAACAGATTTATTCTGGATGGTCTTTAGGGTGGAGTTGTGCAAGTCTGCGGATAGAGTTAGGATTCATGAACAATGAATATACCTAAACTAGAAGCGGGAGATTTCTGGGGTGGTCTGGCGGCGATGCTTGTCGCGCTGCCCTCGGCAATTGCCTTCGGCGTCACCATATATGCACCTATGGGTGCATCCTATGCGGCCCAAGGCGCACTTGCGGGTATTCTGGGTGTGACAGCCCTGGGGCTTATCGCGCCGGCGCTGGGAGGCACCAACCGGCTCATCACTGCCCCGTGTGCACCGGCGGCGGCTGTGCTGTCAGCGTTTGCCATAGAGTTTATGCATGGCAGCGGCAACATCGGGACCGCTCTGTTGATGTTGTCAATGTTGGGACTCCTGGCAGGCATATTGCAGATTCTGTTCGGTACGGTGCGTCTCGGGCAGTTGATCAAATATATGCCGTATCCCGTGGTGAGCGGTTATTTGTCCGGTGTCGGCCTTACTATCATCGGCAGTCAAGTGCCGATCTTTCTTGGGGCGCCCAAGGGTGTGCATTTCTGGGCATCGCTCTCTGCATCGGGGCTCTGGAAATGGCAGAGCATGGTCGTCGGTGTAGTGACGATAGGTGTAATGCTTGCCGCACCGAAGGTAACACGGGTCGTGCCGGCGGCAATTCTAGCGCTGCTGGCGGGCGTGCTTGCCTATTTCGGACTCGGGCTGGCGGACTCCACGTTGCTGACGCTTGCAGGCAATCCGTTCGTGGTCGGCTCGCTTGGCGGTGGCGGCAGCTTTACCGATGCCATGGCGGGGCGCTGGCACGCCATGGGAGATATTGGCATCGACCAGCTCAAGTACATTGCAGTTCCGGCACTGACGCTGGCCGTGCTACTCTCCATCGACACGCTCAAGACCTGCATGGTGCTCGATGCGTTGACGCACTCGCGCCACAACTCAAACCGCGAACTGATCGCACAGGGTCTTGGTAATGTGGCTTCCTCCGTGATTGGTGGAATCCCCGGGGCCGGACAGATGGGGGCGACGTTGGTCAATATGTCGAGCGGCGCAGTGAGCAGAATGTCGGGAGTCATAGAAGGCGTGCTGGCGTTGGTCGCCTTTCTTGTACTTGGCGCGTTGATATCCTGGGTGCCGGTGGCGGCGCTTGCCGCGATCCTGATCGTCGTCGGCGTGCGTATGATCGACCGCCACAGTTTTCAATTTCTCAAGCAACGCGCCACCATACTTGATTTTGCCGTCATTGCTTCGGTCATCACCACGGCGCTGACCGTGAGTCTGATTGCGGCATCGGGCGTCGGCATTATCCTGGCTGTATTGTTGTTTATCCGCGAACAGATTGGTGGTGCCGTGGTCCGCCGCAAGGTGAGTTGTCACGAGACTTTTTCGAAACGAATACGGACACATGAAGAAATGAAAGTTCTCGTGACACGCGGCGCGCGCGGAGTTGTCGTTGAACTTCAAGGCAGTCTTTTCTTCGGTACTGCCAACCAGCTTTATTCTGCGCTGGAGCCGGAATTGAAATCACGGGATTATGTCATCCTCGACATGCGTCGAGTGCAAACTGTCGATGTTACCGCTGTTCACATGCTGGATCAGGTCGAGGATATGCTTGCCGAGCGCCACGGCTTTCTTATCTTCAGTCAACTGCCGCAAAACTTGCCTTCGGGCCGCGACATGCAGCAATATTTCGATCAACTCGGCCTGGTTCGTTCGGGGAACCCGGTGCGCGTGTTCGGCGAACTTGACGATGCGCTCGAATGGGTCGAGGATCGCATCCTTGAGGATGCCGCTTGCGGGCATGGAGAGCGAGTGGCTCTCGGTCTCAGTGATTTCGAAATATTCAAGGGCCGCAAGGCGGAAACGCTTGCCGCACTTGAGCAGTGCATGGAAAAGCGTTCCTGCAAGGCGGGAGATACAATATTCCAACATGGCGATACAGGCGATGAACTTTTCATGATTCGCAAGGGTGCAGTGCGTATCGTGCTACCGATTTCCGAGAAACAGAGCCATCACCTGGGTACATTCAGCCGGGGATCTTTTTTTGGCGAAATGGCTTTCCTCGACGGCGGAACGCGTTCCGCTGATGCGGTGGCCTTTTCCGATACGGAACTCTATGTGCTTTCGCGCAAGACTTTCGACGCGCTGGCCGAAGAACACAAAAAACTTGCCCTCGGTCTTATGGAAGGTCTTGCCAGCGTGTTGTCCAGCCGCTTGCGCTACGCAGATGCGGAATTGCGGGTACTGGAATCTTGACATGCAGGGTGCCCAATTGAAAATTGGATTCTGTTTGATCGGCCTTGGAGTGACATATTTCCCGAGCGCAAAGCGCAATTTTTCTACCCCGACATGCAGGGTGCGATTCAAACTGATGTTTTCATTTAAGTCGCCATTTTGTCTCGATTCGAATCATTTCCCCATTGCTTGTTAGCCCGATTCAGTCGCAAGGTCAGCATGTAGTCAGCGTTCGCAGCGCACCACCACGACCCTGCGAGCTTGGGTCGTTTCTGAACAATATGGGCCCGACCCGTATCCTGGCAAGGAAATAAAAATGGTTCACGAGATGGTGTACATTAGCCGGGAGCTGCTCGACATTTGGCACGCTTTGCTGGAGGAGTCCTTGAAACAAGCCGGCGTGGAGGAGATGGCAGTTGTGTGTCCTGTTCAGTTAAAATGGTGGTTCATGTAGGATGCTATTGATATCATCACCAATGCGTTTGCATATGTGAGTGCTGATGGTAGCCTTTTCTATTTCGCAGGGGGAGTCGGTGGCGCTTGTTAAAACTGTGGATGCCGGGCAAGAAGACCTTTCAGCCGAAGTGCGCGATTTGCAACGTGCCGTGGTAGAGTTGCGTGTCGGGTTGGAGAGGATGGGTATCGCTCGCGAGGATGCAGTGCAAGCCGCAAAAAGGGATGCCAACCAGGAGATTGCCCAGTTGAAAGCCGCTATTGCCGAATTGCGCGATGAGTTGGAAAGGGCGCATGTCCAGCGCAGGCAGGAGGTACAAAAGACACTGGCTGCCAGTCAGGGCGAAATTCTACAGTTGCGGGGGACGGCGGAAAACTTGCGTAGCGTGCTGGAAACTGTCCGGATGGAAAACGAGGCTCGTGTACAGGCAGCACATGCAGTTTCCGCCAACGAGATTGAGCAACTCAAGGCCATGTCTGCCGCACTGCGCGAGCAACTGGAAATGGCGCGTTTCGACAAGGAAAATGCGCTCCAGATCGAGAAGCAGGCGGCGCATGCGGAGATCGCACAATTGCAGGAAACGATAAGTGCAATGCGCAAGGGCATGGAGCGGCAAAACATTAACAAAGCCCACCCATAGCGGAGGACAGCGGGTTCTTAACATGACAGAAAAATCTACCACAAGCGTTAACCCATCAGCCGTTGCCATGGCGCAAAGAAAGCGGCTGCGCGAGGCGGAATTGCTGTTGGATATTTCGCGCAAGATGTCGGCGATTGATTCGCTCGATGCGGTGCTTAACGTATTGGTCGAGATGACTACTGCCGAATTGGGTGCTGAACGCGGCACGCTGTTTCTTAATGACCCGGACACCAGCGAGCTGTATTCGCGTGTGGCGATGGGTAATTTTCAGCGTGAGATACGCATCCTTAATACCAGCGGGGTGGCGGGTTATGTTTTCACCACAGGTGAAGGCGTTGCTATCCAGGATGCTTATGCCGACCCGCGCTTCAACCGCAGCGTTGACGAACAGACCGGCTTCGTAACCCGTAATATCCTGTGCGTGCCAATCAAGACCGCCAAGGGTGAAACCATAGGCGTGGCGCAAATCCTGAACAAGAAGAAGGGGCGCTTTACCCATAGTGATCTGGTACGTTTTGAGGCGATGGTTGCACAGGGGTCGTTGGCGCTGCAAAGCGCACAGTTCATAGAACGTCTGGAAAATATCCGCAAGCAGGAACTGGAATTCATCAATATTGTTTCGGAGATGACTTCCGATATCAAGCTGGGCTCGTTATTGCAGAAGGTGATGGGCGAGGCGACCCGCATGCTGAATGCCGAACGTTCGACACTGTTTTTGCATGACGAAAAAACCAATGAACTTTGGTCGGAAGTTGGACAGGGACTGGAGTCCTTGCAGATACGGCTACCCTGTCATGTGGGTATCGCAGGTGCTGTATTCATGTCCGGCAAGACCATTAATATTCCTTATGCATATGCGGACCTGCGTTTCAATCCGGCGTTCGACAAAAAGACCGGATTTTTTACGCGCTCCATCTTGTGCGTACCGGTAGTCAACAAGCTTGGCAAGACCATAGGCGTGACTCAGGTGCTCAATAAGCGCGGGGGGCCGTTTTCCCATGAAGATGAAGCGCGCCTGAGGGCGTTTACGGCGCAAGTGTCCATTGCACTGGAAAACGCCAAATTGTTTGCCGATGTTCAAACCATGAAAAACTATAATGAGGCGATGCTGGAATCCATGTCCAACGGCCTTATCACATTGGACGAGTCGGGAAAGATTGCCACTTGCAACGCCGCCTGTTTGCGCATTCTCAAGGTTGCTGCGGGCGATATTTTGCACAAGGTGGCGGCAGAATACTTTACCGGCGATAACGCCTGGGTCATGGAAAAGTTGCAACGGATGATGGATACCGGCGAACAGCAAACCATGGTGGATGCGCCCCTGCAAGCCGGCGAAGAAAAGCTGTCGGTAAATTTTACCGTGCAACCGCTACTCAACATCGACCAGAAGCGCATCGGCTCGATGATCGTGATTGAGGATATCAGCAGCGAGAAACGCCTTAAATCGACCATGTCGCGTTACATGGATCCGGGAATTGCAGATCGGCTGGTAGCTTCCGGCGCGGAATTATTGGGCGGACAAAACGTGGAGAGCACGGTGATGTTCTCCGACATCCGGGGATTTACAACTCTTACCGAGCAACTTGGCGCGCAGGGCACAGTGGCGTTGCTCAATGAATACTTCACGCTGATGGTGGATTGCATTCAGCGTGAGGAGGGAATGCTGGACAAGTTCATCGGCGATGCCATCATGGCGGCGTTCGGTATTCCGGTTTCCCACGAAGACGATGCAGACCGCGCCGTGCGCGCGGCTATCGCCATGATCAACACGTTGAACAATTGGAACCGCCAGCGTATTACCGAAGGCAAACTGCCGGTCAATATCGGTATCGGCCTGAACACGGACACAGTGGTTTCCGGCAACATCGGCTCAAACAAGCGCATGGACTTCACCATCATTGGCGATGGAGTAAATCTGGCATCAAGGCTGGAGTCAGCCTGCAAGCAATACGGTGCAAAAATCCTGATCAGCGAATTTACCATGCGTAAGCTGCAAGGTACCTACCGCAAAAGGGAAATTGACCTGGTTGTTGTGAAGGGCAAGACCCAGCCGGTGTCGGTATATGAGATTCTTGCTTACCACACTCCCGAGAGCTTCCCCGGTATTGGCGAGGTGCTGGGCCTGTTCAAAGATGGATTATCGGCTTATCGCGCCCGCAAGTGGGATGCCGCGATCAAGGTATTCGGTGAATGTCTTGCCATCAACCCCAATGACAAGCCCAGCCAGCTTTACATCGAACGCGCGCAATTTCTCAAACAAACACCACCACCAGACGACTGGACTGGGGTGTGGGTGATGGAGTCGAAGTAACTATGCTTCGGTGGTACCCAAAGCAGTCGTATTAAACCCGCCATCCACATAAGTGATTTCGCCGGTAATACCGCTGGCAAGGTCACTGCACAGAAAAGCGGCAGCGTTGCCGACTTCTTCAATCGTGACGTTGCGTTTAAGCGGTGCATGTTTCTCATTGTAACTCAGTAATTTACCGAAATCGCCGATACCGGCTGCGGCCAGTGTCTTGATCGGTCCGGCAGAAATCGCATTTGCGCGTATTCCCTGGCGACCCAATTGCATCGCCAGATATCTTACGCTGGCCTCCAGGCTGGCCTTGGCCATGCCCATCACGTTGTAGTGCGGCATGGTGCGAACCGCACCCAGATAACTCATGGTCAAAATAGCGGCGTTGCGACCTTGCATCATGGGCAGTGCGGCTTTGGCCATGGCCGGAAAGCTGTAGGCGCTGATGTCGTGTGCAATGCGAAATGCCTCACGGCTGAGACCATCCAGAAACTCCCCGTCCAACGCCTCGCGCGGCGCAAACGCAATCGCATGCACAAAACCGTCAAAACCATCCCAGTGTTTGTTCAGATTGGTGAACAGTTGGTTAATGTCATCATCGCTGCTGACATCGCATTGGAAAATCAGTTCGCTGCCAAACTCTTTAGCCAGATTCAGCACACGATCATGCACCCGTTCACCCTGATAGGTAAAGGCCAGTTCCGCGCCTTCGCGGTGCATGGCCTGGGCGACCCCGTAAGCAATCGAGCGGGTGCTGATCATGCCGGTGATCAGGATGCGTTTGTTTGCCAAAAATCCCATGATGTCCCTTTGTTCTTAAATTTAGACGGGCGGATTATAACCCCACTATCATTACAACGCATCGCGCTGATGTATAATCACGCGCTGTTCGTTTATACCGGAAACCCCTACCGCAATGCTGGAAATTAGCGAGCTTGCCTGCACACGCGGAGATCACCGGCTGTTTTCCGGCTTGAGTTTTTCCCTGTCCGAGGGGGAGCTGCTGCAAGTGGAGGGCGTCAACGGAAGCGGCAAGACCAGCCTGTTGCGCACCCTGTGCGGCTTCATGATGCCGGAGGTGGGAGTAGTGCGCTGGCGCGGAGAGGATATTCGCAAGCTGCGTGAGGAATATCATGCCGAGATGATTTATCTTGGGCATCTGAATGCCATCAAGGACGAATTGAACGCGCTGGAGAATCTGCACATCAACGCCGGATTGGCGGGATATGCGCTGGATGACAAGCAGGCGATTGCCGCGTTGCGCCGCATGGGTTTGCGCGGGCGTGAAACTTTACCGGTGAAGGTGTTGTCACAGGGACAGCGTCGGCGGGTGGCACTGGCGCGCTTGCTGGTCGGAAATGCCCCGTTGTGGATACTGGATGAGCCGCTTACTGCGCTGGATGTGGGCGCGGTTATCTTGATGCAGGAGTTAATCGGCGAGCATCTGGCAAACAAGGGTATGGTAATTTATACCACCCATCAGCTGCTGGAAGTGGCCGGGGTGGTGACGCGGCGGTTGTCGTTGTCATGAGTTCGATGGATAAGAGTCTGACCGCCGGCACCGCGAAAGATAAGTTGTCGCTGTTCGGGCTGTTGGGATTGGTAATCCGGCGCGATCTGATTCTGGCCATGCGCCGCCGGGCCGACGTGCTGACCACGCTGGTTTTTTTCGTCATGGTCGTGAGTCTGTTTCCGCTGGGCGTGGGACCGGAACTCGACATGCTGCGCAAGATGGCACCGGGAGTGGTGTGGGTGGCGGCGTTGCTGGCTTCCATGTTATCGCTGGGGCGTTTGTTCTCGGCGGATTACCTGGATGGTACGCTGGAACAGTTATTGTTGGCACCGCAGCCTTTGTCGCTGCTGGTATTGGGAAAGATCATCGCGCACTGGATGGTGTCGGGATTGCCTTTGGTATTGATGGCCCCGGTGCTGGGCTTGCAGTTCGATATGTCGGCGCAAGCGTTGTGGGTGCTGATTGCCACGCTGTTGCTGGGTACGCCGATACTCAGCATGATAGGCGCGGTTGGTGCGGCGCTGACGCTGGGGTTGCGCGGCGGCGGGGTCCTGGTGTCATTGCTGGTGCTGCCATTGTGCATTCCGGTATTGATTTTCGGGGCAGGTGCAGTGGAGGCCGTCACCAGCGGCATGAGCGTCGTGTCGCATTTGTCCTTGCTGGGTGCAATGATGCTGCTGGCGTTGGTATTTACGCCATGGGTTACGGCGCAAGCGTTAAGAATTTCGATGGAGTAGGATTTGGCTATAAACTGGTTTAAATATTCCGCACCTACTGCCTTCTACGGGCTGGCTGGCAAACTGGTGCCGTGGTTCGCGTGGTCGTCCGCTATTCTGTTTGCCATTGGCCTGTATATCAGCTTTTTCGTGGCACCGACCGATGCCACGCAAAGCGAAGCCTACCGCATCATGTTCATCCATGTTCCGACTTCCATCCTGTCCATGTTCATCTACCTGGTCATGGCGTTCTATGCCGCAGTTGGGCTGGTGTTCAATACACGTCTTTCTTCCATGATGGCGACTGCGCTGGCTCCAACCGGCGCACTATTTGCCTTCATCTCATTGTGGACCGGTGCGATGTGGGGCAAGCCGATGTGGGGGGCGTGGTGGGTATGGGACGCACGGCTGACTTCCGAACTCATCCTGCTGTTCCTATATTTCGGTTTTATCGCCCTGCATGCCTCGATAGATGACCCACGTCGCGCCGATCGCGCTGCCGCATTGCTTGCCATCGTCGGTTCGGTCAATGTGCCGATCATTTATTTCTCGGTAAAGTGGTGGAATACGCTGCATCAAGGTTCCACTATCAAATTCAGTGGTACGTCGATGCATATTGCAATGCAGCAGGCACTTTTCACCATGCTGCTGGCGTGCTGGACCTATTCCGTTGCCATATCGCTGCTGCGCGTGCGCAGCATTGTTCTGGAGCGAGAGCGCAATACCCAATGGGTGGCTGAATTGGAGGAGGTGCGGTCATGACACGGTGCGCGAATGCGACGGGTGCGGGAATGACCGCATCGCACCTCCTCCCGCAATCGGCTGGCTTCGCCATAACCAGCGACTTGGCGAGCGTTGTTTGCGCGCCTAGTCGAATGGCTAGTAGTTTCATCAGTAACGTGTCGGAGGTGCGGTCATGACACGGTGCGCGAATGCGACGGGTGCGGGAATGACCGCTTCGCACCTCCTCCGGCAATCGGCTGGTATCATCAGTAGCTTATCGGAGGTGCGGACATGAGCGAATTTTTTGCCATGAATGGCTACGCCTTCTATATCTGGGGCTCGTATGGCTTGGCACTGCTGATATTTATCGTTGAGATCGCGATGGTGCGCCATAAACGGAAAATCACATTACAACAGTTACGCTTGATGCGTGATGCAGGGGAAGAGGGGCAGGCATGACACCACGCCGCAAGAAAACCACGTACATGATCATAGGAGGACTCGCCGGTTTGGGCTTGGCGGTCGGACTTGTGCTGTACGCGCTGAAGAACAACGTCAGCCTGTATTTCACCCCGACTCAGGTGTTCAACAAGGAAGCCCCGCAAGGCCGCAGCTTCCGCATCGGCGGGCTGGTGGAAACGGGTAGTGTGAAGCGCGAGGGGGACGGTTTGACAGTGCATTTCAACGTGTCCGATACCGTGAAAATCATGCCGGTGATTTATAAAGGCATCCTGCCCGACCTGTTCAAGGAAGGGAAAGGCGTGGTGGCGCAGGGCAAGCTGGAGGCCGATAACGTATTTCATGCCGAGGAAGTGTTGGCCAAGCATGATGAGAACTACATGCCGCCGGAGGCCAAAGATGCGCTGGACAAGGCAGCCAAGGCTAAAGCAGGTGCGGTTTCCCCGGTTGTCCCTGCCCCGACTTCAACAGGATATTAATTCAAACAAAACGGAAGAAGACACTTTATGATTCCAGAGATTGGTAATTTCGCTATCATCGTTGCATTGTTGCTGGCGTTGGTGCAGGGGGTTATGCCGATATTTGGCGCAGCGCGCGGAAATGTCGTACTGATGGGTTCGGCGCGTCCAATGGCGGCAGGGCAGTTCGTGTTTGTTGCGATCGCCTTCGGTTGTCTGTTGTACTCTTTTGTCAGTAATGATTTTTCCGTACTGTATGTCGCTGAGCATTCCAACTCACAGTTGCCGGTTCAATACCGTGTTGCCGCACTATGGGGCGGACATGAAGGGTCGCTCCTGTTGTGGACTTTCATCCTGACTATCTGGACGGTGGCAGTGGCACAGTTCAGCAAGCACCTGCCGCAAGAAATGGTGGCGCGTGTGGTTGGCGTGATGGGGCTGATCTCGGTTGGCTTCCTGTTGTTCATGCTGCTTACCTCCAATCCTTTTGAGCGCCTGCTGCCGGCGGCGGCAGATGGCCGTGACCTTAATCCCTTGTTGCAGGATCCCGGCCTGGTCATTCACCCCCCCATGCTGTATATGGGTTATGTGGGGTTCTCGGTTGCTTTCTCTTTTGCGCTTTCCGCACTGATCGGCGGGCAGATGGATGCGACCTGGGCGAGATGGTCGCGGCCATGGACAACGGTGGCATGGATATTTCTCACCCTGGGAATTGCACTGGGCAGCGGTTGGGCTTATTACGAATTGGGCTGGGGCGGCTGGTGGTTCTGGGATCCGGTGGAGAATGCCTCGTTCATGCCATGGCTGGTCGGCACGGCGCTGATCCATTCGCTGGCGGTAACCGAGAAGCGCGGCGCGTTCAAAAGCTGGACGGTGTTGCTTGCCATCGCGGCATTTTCGCTTAGCCTGCTGGGAACATTCCTGGTGCGTTCCGGTGTGCTGACTTCGGTGCATGCTTTTGCTACCGACCCGCGTCGCGGCATATTCATCCTGGCCTTCCTGGTAATAGTGATCGGCAGCTCACTGATGCTGTTTGCCTGGCGTGCGCCGAGGATCGGCATGGGGGGAAAGTTCAACCTGATCTCGCGCGAAACCATGCTGCTGTCCAACAATGTAATGCTCTCCGTGGCTTCGGCTTCGGTGTTTCTGGGCACGTTGTATCCCCTGTTCATGGATGCGTTGGGTTTCGGCAAACTTTCCGTCGGCCCGCCCTATTTCAACACCGTGTTTGTGCCGTTGATGGCACCGCTGGTGATGATGATGGGACTGGGGCCGATCGCACGCTGGAAACAGGCCAGCGTGCCTGATATGTGGACACGCGTGCGCTGGGCATTGGCTTCCAGCGTGGTGATTGCGGTGCTGTTGCCGCTGGTGATGGGAAAATGGACACCGCTGATAGCCTTGGGCATTCTTTTGGCGTTCTGGGTGTTTACTACCGCACTGCTCGATTTGCACAAGCGCCTCGGCGGGCACAGCGGCAATCGCGAGCTGGATTTCGTCCAGCGCCTGAAAAAACAGTCGCTCAGCTATTACGGCATGCAGCTCGCGCATATCGGCATCGGGATATTCATCATAGGCGTGACCATGGTAAAGGGCTACGAGACCGAACGCGATGTGCGCATGAATGTCGGCGATACGGTGAAAGCGGGTGGTTATGAGTTCACCTTCGATGGTGTGCGTGAGCATCAGGGGCCAAATTACACGGCATCGCAGGGGCGTGTGACCATTACCAGGGATGGGCAGGCGGTCACCCAACTGTTTCCCGAAAAGCGTCAATATAATTCCTCCGGCATGCCAATGACCGAAGCATCGATTCAGGTTGGGTTGTTGCGGGACTTGTACGTGTCCTTGGGCGAGCCGATCCCCGACAGTAACGGCGCGTGGGCGGTACGGGTTTATATCAAGCCATTTGTCGATTGGATATGGGTTGGCTGTGTGATGATGGCACTGGGCGGCGTGCTGGCAATCGGTGACCGGCGCTATCGCATACATGCCAGAAAATCCAGCAAGCCGACAGACAGCCCGGCGGCAGACAAACCAATTGTACTGGTTGCGGAAGGAAAAACATCATGATGCGTTTTATATGGCCGCTGGTTGCATTCCTGGTACTGGTGGGATTCCTGTATGTCGGGCTCGGGCTTAATCCGCATGAAGTGCCATCCCCTCTGATTGGCAAACCTGCCCCCGCGTTCACGCTGCCACAGTTGCACGATCCGGCCAAACAGTTTTCCGCACAGGATATGAAGGGAAAAGTCTGGCTGCTCAACGTATGGTCGTCCTGGTGTGTGTCATGCAGGGAAGAACATCCGGTGCTGGTCGAGTTGGCACAGCAAAATGTTGTTCCGATCTACGGACTCGATTACAAGGATAAGCGCGAGGATGGGATGGGATGGCTGGAGCGCGGCGGCAACCCTTATGTATTGAGCGCATCGGATACGGAAGGCCGCGTCGGAATTGATTACGGCGTGTACGGCGTTCCGGAAACCTATGTCATAGACAAACAGGGCGTCATCCAGTACAAGGAAATCGGTCCCGTCACTCCGCAGAGTCTGCAAACCAAAATCCTGCCGCTGGTTGCACAGCTACAAGCAAAATGAAAAATATATTTATTCCAGATAATCCATCAGCACCGTCATTCCCGCACAGGCGGGAATCCAGCGAGATAAATACCCGGCGAAGCGGGCAAGACCCCAATGTTGACCCGCTGTGCGGGAACTTTTTAATCAACTGGATTCCCGCCTGCGCGGGAATGACGAGTTTTTGCTCTAATGTATTATCTGGATTTATTCTCTTCCTGTGCCTGATGCCGGTGTTCGCCTTCGCGGGTGAGGCGAAGGATATCGCCGAAGATCCTGTCGTGGAAAAGCGTATGGTTGCGCTGGCCGAAAATCTGCGCTGTCTGGTGTGCCAGAACGAATCCCTTGCCAGTTCCCACGCTGAACTCGCGGAAGACCTGCGCAAGGAAGTGCGCGAGATGATCAAGAAAGGCATGGACGACAAGCAGATTACAGAGTTTCTGGTGACCCGCTATGGCGATTTCGTGCTGTATAAACCGCCGGTGAAAAGTTACACCGTGCTGCTGTGGTTCGGGCCTTTCGCGCTGTTCCTGATAGGCGGCGCGGGACTCTTCTACCAGTTGCGCAAACGGCGCCTGAGTGCGCCTGAAGCTGAACTGACCCCGGAAGCGGAACAACGCGCTGCCGCCTTGCTCAACGAAGATAAAGATAAACAAGCATGACTACGTTCTGGATAATATGTGCACTGCTTCTGGTGATTGCAGTGCTGTTTGTTGTGCTGCCGTTGTGGCGCGGCAAGGGTAAGGAAAGCCATGTATTGCGTGATGCTGCCAACCTGGAGATTTTCCGCGACCAGATCTCCGAAATGGATGCCGACCTGCGCAACGGCCTGCTCACGCAAGAATTGTATGAGCAGGGGAAGCGCGAATTGCAGGCGCGTTTGCTGGAAGAAGTGAAAATCCCGGAGGGCACCGCAGGGGTACTGGCGAGCAATCCCCACAAGGCAGTGGCAATCGCTTTGGCTGTGTTGCTGCCGCTCGCGGCACTCGGGCTATACTGGAAGATAGGCAACCAGAATGCATTCATGCCCCAGGCCGGGCAGACTGCCGGAGGGGATTTTGGCACAGTGCGCTCCGATGCCGCAATCAAGGAACTGGAAAAAAAGGTGGTGCAGAATCCGCAGGACGCCGACAGCTTGCGGGTGCTGGCACGGTCTTATGTTGAACTGGAACGTTATATGGAGGCTGCCCAGACTTATCACAAATTGACCCAGATAGTCACGCAGGACGCTCAACTGTGGGCAGATTTCGCCGATGCACTGGCGATGGCGAGCGGACAGAAACTGGACGGCCATCCTACTTTGCTGATCAACACAGCTCTGGTTCTTGACCCGAATAATCTCAAGGCGCTCGCACTGGGCGGTCAGGCTGCGATGGAGCGCGGTGACTATGCTGCCGGCATTAAATATTGGGAGCATTTGCTTACTTTGTTACCGCAGGATTCCGAAGACGCAAAAATGTTTGCGGACGGCATTCAGAAGGCGCGTGGCGCCATGGCCCAGGCCAAGGGCGGCAAGACTCTTTCCGGGCAGCCTGTTGCCGCACAGCAGCAACCCATGGCCGCAGGCCGGGAAGGCATCACCGGTACGGTGACGCTGAGCGACGCCATGAAGTCGAATGCCAGCCCGAATGACACGCTGTTTGTACTGGCTCGTGCATCAGAAGGTCCGCCGATGCCGCTTGCCGTGATACGCAAACAAGTGAAGGATTTGCCTTTGCAATTCACGCTGGATGACAGCATGGCGATGTCGCCGCAATTGAAACTGTCGAATTTCGATAAGGTGGTACTGATTGCGCGCGTCTCAAAATCAGGTGAACCGATGCCTCACCCCGGCGATTTGCAGGCCACAAGCACAATCCTCAGGTCCGGCAGCAAAGACGTAAAGCTCAGCATAGACACGATGGTGAAATAGCAGGCTGTAGCGCGGTTAAATACCAGAAAGTTCTTCGTCAACTACGATTTTTGGGTTTGCTCCAGGAGGTCGGCTTGGTGAAATGTCAGTTATCCTATGATGGGTTCGTAGGTGCGAATTTATTCGCACGCTCAACAAGTTATGTGCGAATGAATTCGCACCTGCAATAATGGCATAATCCCTTGAAATACTAGAAAGTTCTTCGCCAACTACGTTTTTTTAGGATTACTGCGGGATCAGGTTGAAACTATGCACCCCCGGAGAAAGCTCCGGGCCGAGGTTATGCAGCAATTCTGAAAGATTGTCGTTGTTTCCTGCGGAAGCACGCGCTTTGCCGTGAAATTCCAGCCCGTGTCCCGCCAGCCAGTTTCCATCGCCTTCCAGCACCAGTATGCCGGAGGTCGTTGTCAAACCGATATGGATGCTGTTCCCCGAGCCGTTCAGTGCAAGATGGTAGTCACCGAGCGGGGCGATTGCGCTGAGAGCGGAACTGGCCTGCCGCCAATCAACTGAGGCGATTCCCTCCATGCCACGGTTTGAAAATACGATATGGTCGCCTTGTATCTGGAGTTGCCCGCGAAACTGGGCCGGTTTGAGCAAGGGCGAAGCTTCCGCCAGAGCCCGTGCCGGGAGCTGGAACAAAGCATGGTGCAATTCAACCTGATTCAAAGAAATAACGGCTTCAGTTGCCGAAGCCGGAGACTGATCATTCCATAGCAGCCGTGCCTGGATTTTTCCGGTGAACAGGGACGGCAAGGCAATCTCCCAGTGCAAAAACGGCAAGGTGATGAAACGGCCATCTTGCGTGCGCAGGGCGGGAGTGGCTGAACCGTTCCAGACCGTGCCGGTGGCATTCGCCAGAAGCACGCGGCCCTGGGTGGCATGTTGCAGCCCCAGGTCCAGAAAGGATGCGGGCGCCGAGATCAGCAGCGTGAGCAGGAAGGCGAGCGCGAAAACAACAAAGGTGCGTTTGCCCATGTCCGTTACTCGGTCCCGCCGTTAATCAGCGTGGCGTTGATTTTAGCCATGCCGGTTTGCGGCAAGGGCGCGATGCCGGTCGATTCCACGCGGATGTGCTGCTCCTGTTGCAGGCTGCGCACCCAGTTCAGCCACTGTTCGAAAGAAACGGAAACAAGCGTGATGCGGACGGCATTGGGTGGTTGCACATCGAGGCTTGAGAGGGCGCCGCGTATCTGGTGGCGCACGGCTGATTCCTCGATAGCCGTCTTGAGCGCGTTGGCATCGAGCACGGCCGGGTGGGGAAGGTGGCGCACAGCTTCAGCTTCGACCGCCTGGGATCGCAGGTGTGCCGCCTGGGCGCGCATGGCGGGAACGCTGGCCAGCAGCTTGGCGTTCGCAACGTGCGCCGGTTGCCAGAGCAGGAAATAGGCAATAAGCGGCGACAGCGCAAGCGCGCCGAGGGTAATGGCACGGCGCTCGTTCGCGGCGCGGTCATCCCAGTGGAGTTTCTTGAAGGCTTGCCAGCGCGCTTTCATCGGTCATTACCCGGGAGCAGTGTCAAGCGCGATTCCGCGCCGTTTCCGGCATCATGGATGTCGCCCTGCTGGACACTCAGCCCCTTGTTTTGCAGGCGCTTGAGTAAATCCTGGAAATCGTTGCTGCGCACCAGCCTGACATCCGCATCGAGCCGCCCGGATTCATAGTGCAATCCCAGCACGCTGCCGGCAGGCAAGACGGCGAAGGTGGAAGCCGCCGCGTCGAGCAGCGGCAGAAAGTCACTATCGTCCTGCAAGCCCGCTGTGTGGCGCAATTCGGCAAGGTTGCGCTGCATCTGCAAGGGCGCATTCACAAGCGTGTGGCTTTCGCCAAAAGTAGCACGGAAACTGCGTTCCATGTCCTGTGTCAGCGATTTCTTTTCATTTGCGAGCATAGCCCATTGCAGATTTGAGCCGATAGTCTCCACGCCGAGTACAGCCAGCAAAATTATCGCCAGGGGGCGGAAATGGGGCCACCACTCGCTGATTCTGGCACGGGGCGCAAAATCGCCCCACAACAGGTTCAATGCATCGGCGGGGACAGGTGCGTGCCGCCAATCCCAGACAGGCCCGGCGGAAAGGGCAGCGGGCGGGACATTCCATTGCGGCAGGATGCGTTGTGCTTCGGGAACCTGCTGCGGAAAGCGCACTTCAATTTTTTCCGGCGGGGTTGGCGGCGAACTGTTCGGCAGGGAATTAAGGCTCAGGCGCAAGGTGAGAGGAGGGGTGTCCGAGTTGCCGTTATCTAGCGCCATGCCGCTTGCCGCGCCTGTGCGCACGAAGCCGCTGCTGCCATCCCATACCAGTGTCCATGCGCCCGGCGTGAATGCGGGCATAAATGTTTCCGGCACCATCCGGCGCAAAGACAGATTTGCCGTGCGGCACGCTTCGACTATGCGCTTGATCCACGGTTTGTCCACAACGGCAAGCATCATGCGGCCATCCCCGAGTGCGGGGCCGGGCACTACATGGTTGCTTTCAGGATCGGGCAGCGTGTATTCCTCTGCCACGAAACGAAGCGCTTCCTGCCAGCGGCGGCGCGATTTCGGCGGCAGTTTGGCACTCACGCTCAACACGCGGTCCGGCGCGGCGATGCCAATACATTCCTTGCCTTTGGGCAGGGCTGCAAGAGGCGAATTGCCGGACTGCAAAACGGCGCCGCTCTCGTCACACAGTGCCCAGGGGCAGGGCGAGCTGCTGTCGCGCCAGTTGTTGGAAAAATAAATGCGCAGGATACTCATGGGGTACTCTTTAGCCCGAATAATCCATTAAGCCGTTCGTGGTGAGCCTGTCGAACCACACGTATAGTTGTATACAACCCTTCGACAAGCTCAGGGTGAACGGAAACAGGTAAATCATATCGTGTCGAACCCAATAGATTATTTGAGTTTAACTGAATCATTCGACACTCTGCCAGACAACAGTGGGCCAGCCGCCCAGGCGTTGCAGCAATGCCTGCGTTGTGACTTGCGCACGCCCCACGGTGGCGCGTCCTGTCGCCATAAAAAACTGACTGCTTACTGTAATGCTTCCAGCCACCACTTGTGTCCCCCCGTGAGGCATGCGTTGAGTAAAATCCGCCACGTCCTTGAATGGCTGCATGCTGCGTTGCTGCACCATCAGGCGCGCATCGGCCAGACTTAAATTCCCCACCACTGCCGACAGCACTTCCGGCGGCGCAAAATTGACATTGACAGCCCCGTTCAGGGGCAGTACAGCGACGAAAGGGCGCAAACGCTCGATGGTCTTGCTGTCGAACCCCTTTACCAGAGACAGTTCGCCAATCTCAGTCAAGGGGCGGTTCGCCGTGCGATAGGGACGCGGGAGAGCGAGATAATAGGTATTTTCCGCGCCGCCCGGGTACTGCGTTTCGCTGTCTGCATCCATCCAGTCCGCCAGGGCGGTCGCCAATTCCAGGGGCAAACCGAGCATTCCCAGCAATCTTTGGAATTGTGCCACATCGGGCGCACTCGTGGTGCCGTTACGTACTAAATTATTCAGGTTGAACAGACCCTGGCGGTCTTCAATTGCGCCGGTCACTTCGCCGTTTTCCACCGGCATGGCCGGCAGACGCGTCGCCCACATTTCCTTATCATCGTCGATGGTGCTGGTGCGCGCATCGTCCGCCAGAATGGCACGCGCCCAGTCAATCGCGGCGATGCCGATGCGGCGCGCCTGGGCGCGGTCAAGCTGGCTTTCCACCTGGCGCTGCCACATATTTTGTTGCGTTGCCATGAAAGCCGCGAGCGAGGTGGCGAGGGCAACGATGAGCAGCACCATGATGATAGCCACGCCGTTTTGTTTGTCCGGTTTCATTGCAATGCAAATACCCGGGTAATTTTTTCTCCGCTGGCAAGCGTTACCGCCACTTCAACTGCCATCGGCAGAATATCTGCCTGCCCGCCGGAAGGCCACTGTTCCAGCCAGTTGCCATTGATGTCGAGATGGCGCAGGTGGAATTCGCGCACCCCCTCCAGCAACGGGTAGCGCAGCGGTTCGGTGAGCGGTGCCTGGTCCGGGAATGGCCAGCGCAGCAGAATAATTTCATCCTGTTGCAAGCGGTAGCCGATGCGTTGCGGTGCGAGCATGGCTTGTCCCTGGTCGGGAATCCCCGCGCGGGTGAAAGTCAGTTCCGCCTCATCATCCGCCACAACCACGGGACGC
Organism: uncultured Nitrosomonadales bacterium; assembly: GCA_903873725.1. Classification (GTDB taxonomy): domain Bacteria; phylum Pseudomonadota; class Gammaproteobacteria; order Burkholderiales; family Gallionellaceae; genus CAIQPV01. The sequence goes on along the minus strand of CAIQPV010000016.1, from coordinate 3,191 downwards.
CCTATCCATGCCGGTTGCGTCAGCCCGCCCTGGTCCAGCACGGGGCGGTGAATCGCTTGTGCCACATCCTGTTCCATCTGCGAAAAAAAGAAGGCCAGATGCTGCCACTTGCGGGTTTCCTTGGCGATGTGTTCGCGTGTCTGCAACACTGCATCCAGCCCGCGGTAACCGGCGAACGACAACAGCACCAGGATGACCAGCGCCACCAGCAATTCGATCAGGGTGAAACCGCGGGAATGAGCGGGCATATTCAGTTGCGCCGTTGCTCGACGAGGTAGCCGGACAACTTGCGCAATGCATATTTGTCATCTTCCGGGGCATAAACACCCACCTCGATCCGGCGGAACGCGGGGTTGGGTGTATCGTTTATTTCTTCCTTCCACAGAAAACGGATTCCTGCTTGCGTATCTTCGCCGTTTTGCGTGCCTATACCGATCCAGTCGCCACGGGCGGCATGCAAAGCCAGGCGGTTCTGCGCCACCCAGTCGGCCAGCAGGCGCAAACGCAATTCTTCGGTATGCCGGGTTTCCGCACCTGCCGTGCGCAATATGGCCGCCAGCGCGATGGCAAGAATGGCGAGCGCCACCAGTGTTTCCAGCAAGGTGAAACCGCGCTGCATTGAGGAATCACGGTTCATAGTGCACGGTAACACCTGTTTTTTCGTAGGTTGGGTTAGCGGTTTCATCGCGTAACCCAACAGCCTTGAATGTTATCGATCTGATCATGTTGGGTTACGGCATACATCCGCCTAACCCAACCTACAAAACCAGCAATGTGAAAAAAATAATATTCCAAGGTACTAGCCATTCGTTTCGCTATCCATTGATGCGGAAACCTCTCCCGTGCTGCTGCCTGTTACATGCGCACTGGCATGTTCAGTGGTCAGGCGAATGCTGAACGGCAGGGAAAAGGAGAATGCGTTTAGCGAGATCAGATCGCCTGGTTTCAGGGGCTCCGTTTCAATGCTGATCTCCGCAAAGCCCAGGCCCTCAGGCAAGGTGTGGGGACGAAGTATGGCATCATCATCAAGGCGCACCCATTCGTTATATTCGTTTTTCTTCCAGAAGCGGTAACTGTTCTTTTCGGCAGACCAGGCCAGCGGTCGTCCGCTGGCGCGCGCTTCCATTCCCGCATTTTCCAGCAGCAGCGCGAGTACCTGCGCTTCCTCGCGCAAGACAACACGTTCATCCGGCATCAACTGCAATACCGCCATGCCCAGCGCGATACCCATTACCACCAGCACGACCAGCAATTCGATAAGGGTGAAGCCTTTCCGGGCATGGGGAAAGGCGGAAGGGTGATGAACAGGAATTCCCTTGCGACGAGTTACAACTGCCACGATCCTATGTCCGCGTCACTGCCTTCGCCGCCGGGCGCGCCATCCGCGCCCAGACTGATGATGTCAAAATCGCCATGCTGGCCGGGTTGCAGGTACTGGTAAGGATTGCCCCAGGGGTCTTTGGGTAATTTTTCAAGGTAACCGTTGCTTTTCCAGTTTGGTGGATCGGGCGGGGTAGTGGGTTTTTTCACCAGTGCCATCAGCCCCTGATCGGTGGTCGGGTAGCGCATGTTGTCCAGTTTGTAGAGTTTCAGCGCCTGCGATATGGTTGCGATGTCCTGCTTGGCCGCAACGATGCGCGCATCATCCGGGCGGCTCATCACCTTCGGCACAATCAGCGCCGCGAGCACGCCGAGGATGACAATAACCACCATCAGTTCGATCAGGGTAAAACCGCCCGTGGAATTGGCAAAAGCGGCGTTATGTTTCTTTGTAAAACAAGTTGGCATGGTATTTGTGCTTTCTGCAATGGTAGAAGTCGGGTTGATGGCAGTATAGAAGGTCTCAAACTGACAATCAATGATCAAAAATCAGGTATTCGGAATATCCGGTTAATGAAATGATGAACTACACAGAAGAATGTGTTTTGAGCCATTCACGCAATGCGTCATTCGCGCGCGTCTGCCATCCGCGCCCGGTTGCTTTTAGCTTCGCGAGAACATCCGCATCAAAGCGAATGGTTGTGGATACTTTGGGTGTGGCTTTTACGCTGCCAACAGGACGACCTCGGCGCACTAACTTATCGCCATCATACAAACTCGCCTCGGCCACCCATTGTGCTGTGACCTCGGGAGCGTCGTCAGGGTCAACCCAAGGCCGGGCGGATTTTTTTAATTTCGCGTTCATTGGTTTTCCTCATGGAAATAATACGGCGAGCCGCACCGCGCGGAGTCCAGACCAGCATTACGATTCGTCCGTCAAGCCACCCCGCAGTCTGAAAGCGCGGTTCGGAATGGTTTTTCCGGACGTCCTTGCGCGTCAAGTGCTTATCCGCGAACACCTCACCGGCACGGGCGAAATCAAGCCCGCGTTCAGTCAGGGTTTTATCGCGCTTGTCTGTGTCGAATTCGATTTTTATTTTTTATTGTAGTAACAAATAATAAGCGCGTCAAGAATTATTTGTTACTACATTCGAGATGTTTAGACCCAAACAACTCAGTGAACAGGAACGATCAAAAGTCAAAATCCCTCCAGCCCGACCACAGGTCAAAACAAAACTTTCATCCCTCCGGCCAGCCCATATGCTTTGCTGTTGCCAAGGGAAACGCTCTCGCTGCGTAAATTCAGGTAAAACCATTTGTGCTCAATTCCCAGCCCCACGGTGCTGAACCGCACATCGTAGTCGAGCGTGGTCTTCCAGCTTTCATTCAGGCGGTAGGTCACTCCCGCTTGCGGGAACCAATATCCTTTCGTCCAGTCCGTTCCCGCTGAAAGATCGAACTTCTCCAGCGGATAAGAATACTGCGCATGCAGTTTGGGGTTGAGTTGTTGCGTGATCGTTCTGCGATTGAGATCGTTCATGCCGGTAACGGTCGGGTTGTAGTAAATATACCCGGAAGGATCGCGCACAAGCGTGGCACTGTTTGCCGTTTCTATCGTATGGGGCATATTGTCCCAGCGCATTTCCCCCAGCAAATCGTTCACCGCCAGATCCAGGCGTGAACCGTTTGCCCAGACGGCTTTGGCACCGGCATCCAGCGCATAGCCATGTCCGATGGGCGTGGCGTCGCGGATGAACGGGTAGGTCGTTTTCGAGTAACTGTCCTCCACCGTGGCATCGTAGGAATAACCGGTAGGCGTGGAAGCGGCGCTGCCGCTCACTTGCCCGATCCGTACCGACATGCCGCGCAGG
>CAIQPV010000015.1 GCA_903873725.1 uncultured Nitrosomonadales bacterium | reverse complement strand
TGGTACATGTTGCCGCCGATATTCATTCCCTGATGGCAACTTATACAGCCCAGTTGTTTGAAGAGGCGATAACCAGCTTGTTCTTCGTCGTTCAAGGCTGCCTTGTCGCCGCGAAGAAAACGGTCAAAGCGCGAATTGGGAGTAATCAAAGAGCGTTCAAAGGTGGCAATGGCATCTTTGACGTTGTGCGGTTGAATACCATCACTATAGATGGCTGAGAACTCGGCTCGATAACTCTGCTCTCCAGATAGTGCGGAAATCGCTAAAGGCCATGTACTACCCATCTCTGCCGGATGTTGTAACGGTCCGTCAATCTGATCTTCAAGTGTTTCTGCACGGCCATTCCAGAACTGGCGAAAATTGAATCCGCTGTTAAATACTGTCGGCGCATTGATTCCGCCTTCCCTGCCGCCGATGCCACGTGAGTGAGTCTGCCGATCTACGCCGCCAGTTGCTAGATTATGGCAGTGTGCACAGGATATCGTGCCATCAACTGATAATTTCGGGTCATTAAACAGCCGTTGACCGAGTGAAACCTTGCGTTTATCGAGCTTCACTGCAAGTGGCAGTGGCGTGACAGGCTCACCTGCTGCACTGGTCTGTTCTTGCTCTGTGCTCAGTTCGGTGAAATCTGACGAATCATGCAAATCATAATAAAGCCAACCGGCACAGCCCAGAAAGGCTAAAGCCAGCGTCGCAGTAACGATCAGTGTCTTGCGCGTTGTCATTTGTCGGGGAAACGTAAATAAAAGCTATCTTGACTGTGCTCGCGTACCTTCGTCAGTTAAAATTTTTGAACACGTGGCAAAGTGATTTGAAGTTATGCACAAATCATCCTTTTGGGTTGCTGTTATTGGCGGGAGCCAGAATCATAAAATTCGCCAGTTCATTGGCCGTCATTGGGTGGACTGCCATAAATCTCCGGACCTCAGCTAGAGATCAAGGAATCAACTCGCCGGGATAGGGCTCTTAGGGGCCGAATCTGAAATTCAGTTGTTATAGCCGTTATCAGACAATTATCATTCCTGGCTTGTCACGGTATAACCATACTACAAATCAGTGAAATTTCATATTGCCTTATTGGGCAGGGGATTGCTCAATTTAGGGAACCTCTAAAAATCCAATTATCGTCACCATACTGCGTGACTCATAAAAAATTACTCCTGACATATCATACATATGCGTCGTCGAAATTTTTTACTCGCGCCTTGTCTGGCTTAGAAACTTGAATTTTTAGAGGCTCCCTTTAGTCAATTTGACGCAATTTATTGCCGTTCACTGCTGTTGCTATCCAGGCTATATCACTCAGGTGTAGCATTGTTTATGACAATACCACCAGAATAAGGCCAATGGCGGCAGGAAGCGCCTGGACAAAGAGAATCTTGCGGCCGGCTGTTGCGCCGCCATACAAGCCGGCGATCAGTATGCAGCTTAGAAAGAACACCTTCACAGCAAAACCATCTGTCCCAAGAATCAGCCCCCAAAATAATCCGGCAGCCAGAAACCCGTTGTACAAACCCTGGTTGGCGGCAAGAACCTTTGATGCGGTGGCTGCCTGCAGACTTTGTCCGAATGCACGTAATCCTGCCGGTTTATCCCAGAGAAACATCTCCAATACAAGGAAATAGATATGCAGTAGTCCGATGAGGGTCAAGGCTATATTGGCGACAACTGACACTTTACTTTCCCCTTTGATTTAAATTCAACCCCCGACAAGGTATTTTGTCAGCACCTACGAAGTTTTCAGGCTTAAAGGTGCTAACCTGCGTAATGCCGCAATAATGGATTGGAGCCGACTGCGCTGATCCGGACTAAGGTTCGTGTAAGCCAGGGCTGCCGCAGTTGTTTGTTCAATATCTATGGAAAAGGAAGTTGCCGTCCCCCGCCTTTCGATTGCATTTTTCATTGCCAGGAGCTTGAGCGTTTGCCTGGCCTTCCGGAAGGCTTCTGGCGATGTTATTTCAAGGGACAATTCCAGTTGCAACAGAAGCTCGTCGAGAGTTTCGCCGCTATTCACCGGGTTGCTGCCACCTTGGTTGCTACCGTAAGAATTGTAGCGAACTTGCAGCACCTGCTCCCAGAGGGCAGGCAAGGCTGGCAGGTTATTCCAGCGTGCTTCGATATCAGCGGGCGTGGCGGATTCCAGTTCTTCGCATAAGGCCAGCTTGGCGAGCAGGGTATCACAATTGAGCTGCCAGGATCGCCGGGCACTGCCCTCCAAATATTCATGAGCTTTTTCGCGTGCTGCCCGATACCTGCTATCCAGTCTGGCAACCTGATTTCCGGGTGCTTCGCCGGCCTTGCGCCATTCATTATCGACGCTTGCCAGATCACGCTTGATGTCCGCCGGGGGAGTGTCTTGATGCAGGTTTTCAAGCCGCGCGACCAAGGCCTCACGTATCGTTTGATTGGCATTGAATTCAGCATCGCGGGCGCTCAATGCCGCTTTGCGCTGGCTCATGATTGCATCGGTTACCGACTTGAACTCCAACCACAACAGGTTCTCGATCTTGCGGGGGAGAGGCTGCAATCTGGCATGGCTTTGCCATTCAGCCTGCAACTCGCGAAGTTTTCCAACTATATCTTTGCCTTGAGTGTCCTGGCTGAGTGCCTTGGCACGAGCGATCAATTGTTCGCGTTCAACTTGGGCATTAATCTGCATTTCCTTCAAAGGGCCTTCCAGTCGCGCTACACTGGCCTTCATGTGATCCAGCAATGCGGGTTGCGACTTGTGCGGCACAGTGTATTCAAGCGGGCCGAGTTTGCGCCATTCAGCCTGAAAATGGGTCAGGGCTCGCTCCATTACCTTCCAGTCCGGTGCTTTTCCGCCTTCGGCGGTAATACTCATTGCGTCCAGGGTCGTCAACAGATTTTTTCGTGCAGACAGGTTTTCCTGCCGTGCCTCGTTCAATTGGGCGAGGTGTGCAGCCACCGGAAGATAGGCGGTTTTCAATGCCCCGTCAAAACGCTGCCAGAGGGACTTGCTGGTAGCTCCGCCCAATCGATCCAGTTCCTTCCAGCGCACACGCAGTTGCTCGATGTGATTCGCAAGTTCTTTAATCGGCATTTTGGCCTGATTTGATCGTTCCGGCATGACCATCGCGGTGGCGAGTGCCTCGGCTTCAAGCACAAGGTCGTCACGCACCCGCCCCCCACCCCAGTGCTGCCAGCCCTTGAGGCGTGAAAATTCGGACTGCAGCGCGCCGATACGGGTTTGCAACGCGGCACCGGCGCTGTCTTTGCCGGAAGCCATTTGCAAAATCGCAAACTGCTTCCCTGCTTCCGTAAGATTACCGGCGGCGAGCGCCGTTTCCATCGCATTTGCAGCAGTTATCAATGCTTGGATGCGTTCCTGCATCTCTGCTTTGCTTTTTTCGCGGACGATGAGACTGCTTTGTTTTTGCAATTTCCCGCGCGCTTCATCCAGAAGGCGCAAGCACTCGTCAAACCGGGAATTTAACGCGTTCTCAATGCGCTTGTCGGCAAGCGAAGACAGTTCCTTCCAGCGTTCGATAACCGCTGACAGGCTGGATTTCTCGCCATTAATATCGGCATGTTGCGTTGCCTGGGATGGATTCAACTCGCCGAGAACCACCAGCCTGGTTTCGATAAGTGCTAAATTTTGTAACCCTGTCCGGATTGCTGCACCGAGTTCCATAGCGATACTATCTTCAGGCATAGGGGAGGGGGTGGTTGCAGGCATTGCCGCCAAAGTGGCTTGGGCATTCTCACCGGCTGTGGCAAGCATGGCGACAAGTTCTTGCGATCCGGTACTGGCTATCACCACGCCAGAGCATGCCGAACTTAATTCCGCCAGTGTCTGCCTTGCAGCGGTTGACCAAGCTTGGACGGCGCGCTTGTGTTCACCGCGCTCGCGCATGAGTTCGGTGAGAACGGCCTGTAATTTGGCGAACCTGGATTTGTATTCGTCCTCGATCAAAGAGGGATCCAGGCTTTCCCATGCCCGTTTGAGTTCGACCAGGCGGTTGGCAGGAATAATTGATACTTCAAGCAGCGCGGCGGCAGACTGGATCAGTTCAGAAGCACTGGCGCGAGTTTCACGCTGTTTGACCAGTGTTTCAAAGCGCTGCTTGGCAAGGCTATGGACACGCCGTTCGCGCTTGCGAAACTCTCGCTCGGCTTGCCTCAGTCCATCTTCGCCGGACAGCGCCTGAACGCATGAGAGCTTGTAATCAATGGACGGAGCTTCAATGGCCAGTGCCAGCAACTCTGTGTCATTTCCCATGGCCTTTTGCAGCCGGTTTTCCCATGTCGTCCCGGCAGCGATTTCGGGTTGCGGTTCCGGGCTCGCTTCGGCTACGGCCCGGTTTCTTTTGATGAACTTGCTAAACATATTTTTCACGGTACCAGAACGGTATGGATCATGTTTTGTAAATTTATGGAGTTCTATGTTTCGCGTGGGTGTGACAAATCAGATGGATGGGGTAGCTCCCCTCTGTCCAGATTATGGTTTTGGCATATTGCCGAATCTGATTATGCCATATGGGATTCCGTTTTACTGCCACTCGCGACAACTGTTCGCTCGATGCCGGCGGCTAGACATTGATACAAAGAACCTCCTCCGCACCATGGGGAAAAGGGCGGATTGCAACTTGGCCAAGCCATTTGATCTGAAAGAAAAAGTATTCCTATGAATTTTTTAGTAACAAATTTTCAGGATAAATCACTTATCAGGAATAACCGGCCCCAGGTTTCATGAAGTTTCATTAGGCTCCGCTGTATGCCACTCCGCCACTCTGGGTAATGTGATCTTCAACCTGTTGGTCAGCATATTGAATATGCGCGAGAACTCTGGCGAAAGGCCAGTGATTAAACCAATCCGTGAACATCTGTTCCCCCACATAGTCCAGCTTGTCTTTGAGATGGAGAGCTTCCTTTATCAAATCTTTGTGCTTTTCTCTGTGAGCCTCAATCTCAGGGTATCCTGACTGAACCATAAGTTGCTCCTCAGTCGCGAAGTGTATGCGGGTAAATGTAATCACTTCATCAATGATCCGGTAAATATTTTCCCGCGACTCGTTATTTTTCACGGCTTCGTTCAGTCGGTTAAACATGTTAACGAGTTCCTTGTGCTGCTTGTCAATTTCTATTACACCTGCCATTTAACTTTTCCTTTCTGACAATTAAGCTACCGATAAACAAACAAGGCTGACAACGCCTGCAACAACGATAATTCCAATGAAAAGTTCGATACTACGCATGATTTCCATGTTTCTTTCACTGGCAATGTGATCAAAAAGATGAGAGTTCATAATATCTGCCTCCTGTAGATAACTTAAACAACTATCAAGACCTCCATAGTCATTGCAATTATGTTTTGCCGTTTTGCCAGCGCCACAAACTGCATTTTTTATTTTACATTGCCAAGTAAAATAGTCAAGTAATATTTGGCTGCTTTTTGAGATAGATATCGAGTAAAGTTTATCTAGATCGCGGGTTTGCTGGCGTGTTTATAAGAGGTACCATATTTGCGCAACTATTTTGAAAAGCAGCCCAATTGCCTTTGGCTATGACAAGAGTCATAACCATACGCTTCGCGAATTATATTTATTTTGAAAGATGGCTTGCATGAACCAAACGCGAATTCCGGCAGGGAATAGATTTACCAGTCACTGACCGTCTTGCTGCTCTTTAAATATTCGGATAACAGCCAAAAAGGCCTGAAATATAGCTGACTGGTCATCCTTGCGATATATACAGCTTAAGTCCACGGTGGCAGTGGTTGTGTCAAAAAACGGGCGGTATACCAACCCGGGCAAGTTAAGGGTTGTTGCCGATTCGGGAACGATACTGATTCCGAATCCTCCGGCAACAAGTGCTACGCCAGTAAAAACGTCCCCGACCAATTGTGATATTTCCGGTACGAACCCTTTGTTTCTGCAGAGTTCAATGACTTTATCGACGAAGTTGGGTCTGGCTTCCGTTGGAAAAAGCACGATGGGTTGCTTTGCTAACTCCATGAAGGATACGGATTCCTGTTGGCTTAAGGGGTGATCTTCATTGACCGCCAAATAAAGCTTCTCATTAACGATCAATAGGTTCTCGATGTCAGGAATGATGAGGGGCATTCGATGGAAACCGATACTAATACGCTTTTGCTGCAGCGCTTCGACTTGTTCTGCCTTGGACATTGTATGCAAAACGACTTTGACTTCCGGATGGGTATCTCTGAATTGACGCAGTATCTGCGGAATGGCATGGAGTATTCCGGTGCCAAGGATGCCAATATCAAGCCTCCCCATTTTTCCTTGGCTCGTACGTTTTGTACGTTCGATTCCTTGCTCCATCAGAGAGCGAATATTGCGTGCTTCCTTAAGAAACATTTCCCCTGCTTGAGTTAATTCAACTCCCTTGGGTGTGCGAAGAAGTAATTGAACGTTGAGTTCCTCTTCCAGTTGCTGAATTTGACGAGTGAGATGCGGCTGGGATATATACAGGCGCTGAGAGGCACGTCCTATATTCAGCTCTTCCGCGACTGCGATGAAATACTTAAGATGTCGAAGATCCATATTCCGCTCCAACGCAACTTTGGCGATTAATCCCCTATTGCAAATGCAATGACCAATTTGCAAATAATTCCTTGTAGCCAGGCACCTGAATTATTCAATAACCAATCCTTCCTTGATGGAACAATAAGTTAATGATTAATAACTTTTTCATTCTCTGCTCGGAACGCGCCGTCTCCACTATACACCGGGGAAAAACAGGTATCTAATTAAAGCGCCTGTTTTAATACGTGATAAACCGGGTTAAATGACGTCGGCACAAGTAAAGTGAGGAGCCCGACTTTCACTCTTTTAGAGCACCAACTTCCTTGCCTACGTGCTTTAAGCGCGGCGTTTCCCTTCTTTACCAATGGGGATAACTGTAACACGCCAAGTAAAGTTACGTATATACCCATGCCTTTTAGGTATGGGATTCTGGCTTGCAAGGTATTGGAAACTATTTCATAGGCGGCGTAAATTACGATTAGAGCAAGTGATTATTCAGGGCTCTCTTAAAACCGAGGTTTTCGAAGTGCCACAAAGAAGTCGCAGTTGTTTAGTAATTGATATTGAGGAGGCGAAAAGTTGGCAGTGAGGCGTTTGATGCGTTGTCATGAATTCTGAAAATGTCCATGAAGTAGTTGTTTTTTTAATGATAAATATAACAGGAGCTACAAAATGGCAATGACAGGTGTGTTACGTCCGGGACATGCACAAATTCGCGTCATGGATCTCGAAGAAGGTGTGCATCACTACCGCGACATCATGGGCCTGGTGGAAACCGGCCGCGATGCTCAAGGGCGGGTCTATTTGAAGTGTTGGGACGAGATGGATCACAACAGTGTGGTTCTTCGTCAAGCTGATCGGGCTGGAATTGATTTTGCCGGATTCAAGGTGCTTGACAAGGCGACGCTGGAAAAACTGGATGCCGATTTACGTGCCTATGGTGTCAAAACGGAACGTATTCCGGCCGGGGAAATGCTGGAAACCGGTGAACGCGTGCGTTTCCAGATTGCCACAGGCCATATTATCGAACTTTACGCAGAAAAAACCGCAGTTGGGAACGGTTGCGGTCTTATCAATCCGACGCCGTGGAGTCCGGATACGATGCGTGGAATGGCACCTATTCGTCTGGATCACATGCTGCTGTACGGTCCCGATATTGCAGCCGTGCAGAAGCTTTTTACTGAAGTGCTGGGCTTCACACTTGTTGAACGTATTCTTAACCCGGAGGGTACTGGCAGTATAGTTGTTTTTCTAAGTTGCTCAATCAAGTCGCACGACATTGCCTTTGGCGAATACCCGGAGCCGGGCAAGTTACACCATTGCTCATTTCTGTTGGACAGTTGGGATCATGTGTTGCGTGCAGGAGACATTATGTCCATGAACAACATTCGAGTAGACATTGGTCCGACCAGACACGGGGTTACGCGTGGATGTACTATTTATGCTTGGGACCCGTCCGGAAACAGATTTGAGACCTTTAAGGAAGATCGGCATCCCTACCCAGACCATGAAGCACTGACATGGACTTTCGAGGGGGTAGGGCAGGGAGGAGGTCTTGACTACGTGCAACGTAAGTTGCATGAGACTTTTTTGACGGTTGTCAGCTGAAATTCACAAGTGGCCGCTTAAGTTTTGATTTGGGAGATGCTGAGTTGAAATTGGTAGTAAAAGAAGTGTTGGGTGCGTAATTAAGAAGTTCTGAACAGGTTGTTTTTTTAAAGTGGTTATAACTATAGGAGAGAAAAAAATGGCAATGACAGGAGTATTACGTCCGGGGCATGGGCAAATTCGTGTGCTGGATCTCGAAGAAGGTGTTCGCCACTACCGCGACGTGCTCGGGTTGGTAGAAACTGCCCGTGATGCACAGGGCCGCGTTTATTTAAAATGTTGGGATGAGCGCGATCATCACAGCGTAATTTTGCGCCAGGCTGACCGTGCGGGCATCGATTTTTTCGGCTTTAAAGTACTCGACAAGGCGACGCTGGAAAAGCTCGATTCTGACCTGCGCGCCTATGGTGTAAAAACTGAACGCATCCCCGCCGGAGAAATGCTGGCAACCGGCGAGCGCGTGCGCTTCGAGATTCCCAGCGGCCATCTGATTGAACTCTATGCCGAGAAGAAAGCAGTTGGAAACGGACTGCAAGTATTGAATCCCGCCCCTTGGACAAAAGCCTCAGAAAATGGCATCGCCCCGGTTCGCCTTGATCATTGTCTACTGTATGGTCCCAATATTGCCGCCGTCCAGAAACTTTTCACTGAGGTTTTGGGGTTCTTTTTGGTAGAAAACGTCTTGACGCCGGATGGTGGCGGTAATGTGGCTATCTGGCTATCTTGTTCCCATAAAGTTCATGATATTGCCTTCGTGGAACATGCCGATCCTGGCAAATTGCACCACCTTTCCTTCCTTCTGGAAAGTTGGGAAGAAGTGCTGCGAGCAGCCGACATTATAGCAATGAATAATGTCCGCCTTGACATCGGCCCAACTCGCCATGGCATTACACGCGGTTGCACTATTTATGCGTTTGATCCCTCGGGAAACCGGTTTGAGACGTTCATGGGGGGGTATCAGCCTTATCCCGATTACGAACTGACGACCTGGACCTTTGACGGTTTGGGGACTGGCGGAGGACTTGACTATCCACAGCGAAAGTTGCATGAGAGCTTCCTGACCGTGGTGAGTTGAGCGACGAGATTTTGGTAGCTTGCTGGAGAGCAAGCAGTTAATGGATGCCACGCGACGGTTTGTCCGCCTGCGTGGCAACTGCAGTAACGGCTTTGGTGAATTGGCCATCGGCGAACCGTAACTCTTCGTCGAGCTTATTATTAACCGCAAAGCTTGCGAGGAATTCTGCGTCACCAACGAAATTGAAATGCTTCCGCCATTGGCAGCCTATTCATCGATGGATGACGAGCGTAGTGATTGGGACCGGCGTCTTGCCGATGCGACCAAGGCTCGCTTCAAGTAATTCTAAATATTAGTTTTGTCCTGACTGAATGGATAAACAAGGAGATTTTTATGCATATAGATCTACGAACTGTAGCGATTGAGCCTCAGCGGAACACCTTTGACCACTTGGTACGCCGTTTTGGCGATAAACCGGCTTCCCGTTATCAGGAGGGTAGCTACGACATTCAGGCTACCGAAAATCTGCACTACACACCGACGTGGGATCCTGAACAAGCGTTGTATGACACCTCCATCACCAAGATCGTTTTGAAGGATTGGTATGTCTTGAAAGATCCGCGCCAGTTTTATTACAACACGTACACGTTGACCCGGGCGCGTCAGCAGGATACAGCCGAATCAAACTTCAGCTTTGTCGAGTCACGTGGCCTGGGCGAGATGCTGCCCGAGGAATTGAAAAGCATTGCGCTGAATGTGCTGATTCCCCTGCGCCATGCAGCCTGGGGTGCCAACATGAATAATTCTTTCATCTGCGGATATGGCTACGGCACCGTGTTCACCCAGGCCTGCATGTATCAGGCCATGGATCAGTTGGGCATTGCCCAATATCTCTCGCGTCTGGGGTTGCTGCTTGGCGACACTGAAGCGCTCAACGCCGGTAAAGCAGCCTGGCTGACAGGGCCTGCCTGGCAAGCCCTGCGGCACTATGTCGAAGATTGCCTGGTGGTGCGCGACCCCTTCGAGTTGTTTGTCGCACAAAATGTGGCCCTTGACGGTCTTCTTTATCCGCTGGTTTATGAGCGGATCGTTGATGGGTTCCTCTCTTCCAAAGGTGGCTCGGCGGTCGCCATGCTGACCCAGTTCATGAATGACTGGTTTGATGAAACGCGCAAGTGGGTGGATGCGGTGATGCGCACCGCCGCCGCCGAGTCTGATCAAAACCGCGAGGTATTGCAGGCGTGGACGCAAAAGTGGAGTAGCCGCGCCGCGATCGCCCTGCGTCCGGTTGTTGAACTGGCGCTGGGGACGCAAGCTGAAGAGACTGTCAGCGAAGAGGTCGCGTCGTTTAACGCGCGGATGAAGAAAATTGGTATCGATCTCTGAGAGGCCACTATGTCTAATGTATTTATTGCTCTGCAAGCCAACGAAGAAACGCGCCCGATCATCGAAGCCATCGTGATGGACAACCCGCAAGCGGTGGTCAAGCGCGAGCCGGCAATGGTCAAAATCGATGCGCCCGGACGGATGGTTATTCACAAGGAAACTATTGAAGGACTGGTCGGTCGTGCTTTCGATCTGCAGGAAATGCATATTCACCTGATTACCCTCAGCGGAAATGTGGACGAAACCGACAATAGCCTGACCCTCACCTGGAACAACTGACAAGGAGAACCACATGGATACGCAAGTCACCAAAAAGAAACTCGGGTTAAAAGAGCGCTACAAACTGCTCACCCGTGACCTGGGTTGGGAAACGACCTTTCACACCAAGGACGAGGTTTACCCCTACGTGAAGTACGAAGGCATCAAGATTAATGACTGGGACAAATGGGAAGATCCCTTCCGCCTGACCATGGATGCCTACTGGAAATATCAGGCCGAGAAGGAGCGGAAGTTCTACGCCATCATCGATGCCCATGCCCAGAATAACGGGCATCTCAACCTCACCGACGCACGCTATCTGACTGCAATCAAAATGTTTTTGCAGGCCATCAGTCCGGGTGAATATGCGGCCAGCAAGGGTTTTGCACGTATGGGGCGCGAGTTTGGCGGTGTCGGCACGCAAGTGGCTTGCCAGATGCAGGCGCTCGACGAAATCCGCCATGCGCAGACCCAGATTCATGCCATTTCGAACTACAACAAGTATTACAACGGATTCCACGCCTTTTCTGATTCGCGCGACCGGATCTGGTATACCTCGGTGCCCCGCTCGTTCTTCGATGATGCGATGTCTGCAGGACCGTTCGAATTCATGATCGCCATTGGGTTTTCGTTCGAATACGTGCTGACCAATTTGTTGTTTGTACCTTTCATGTCCGGCGCGGCTTTCAACGGCGACATGGCGACCGTGACCTTCGGTTTCTCCGCACAGTCCGACGAAGCCCGCCACATGACCCTGGGGCTGGAGTGCATCAAGTTCATGCTGGAACAGGATCCGGGCAATCTCCCTATCGTACAGCGCTGGATCGATAAATGGTTCTGGCGCGGCATGCGCATCCTGTCTCTGGTGGGGGCGATGATGGATTACATGTTGCCCAAGCGGGTCATGTCGTGGAAAGAGGCATTTGATATTTATGGCGTGGAGAACGGCGGGGCGCTGTTCAACGACCTCGCGCGCTACGGCATAAAACCCCCCAAGGGTTGGGATGTTGCCGCAGGAGCCATCGAACACATGTCGCACCAGCTCTTTCTGGGATTATACCAATGGAGTTTCGGTACTGCATTTCACGGCTGGATTCCGTCCGATGATGATATGGAATGGTTGTCAGCCAAATACCCGACCACCTTCGACAAATACTATCGCCCACGCTGGGAGCATATCAAGAAACTCGAAGCGGAAGGCACGCCGTTCAAGAATTATGGCTTGGCCAAGCTGTGTCAGACCTGCCAACTGCCGACCGTGTTTACCGAGCCTGGCGACCCGACGATGATGTGTCACAGGGAGACTGAGTACAAAGGCGAGAAGTATCACTTTTGCTCGGATGGCTGCCAGGAAATTTTTGAGCATGAGCCCGAGAAATACCTCCAGGCATGGTTGCCGATGCCGGCTTTGTTCAGCGAACTTAACGGGGATATTGGGGCATGGATGGACTGGGTGGGACTTAAAAATGGCGTAGACAACGGTGATTATGTTGGTTCGCAGGATCAGATCAACTTTGATAAATGGCGTGGTATGGCCACCTCGAATAAGCAAAGCTGATAACCACGAACTAAGAAAGCGGCGGTTAACAGGAAGAGGGCAGATCGTTCCCGCAGGGGAGGGACGACCTGAACTGTTACTGGATTGAACGTGCCGCTTTCCAACTAACTTCAAGGAGAATCAAGATGGCTGTAACATCATTGAAAGAATACATCGGCGTGCCACGCGACACCGTGGCCAATTTCAACGGCAAGCAACTCGTCTATGTGAGTTGGGATCATCATTTGCTTTTTGCAGCGCCTTTCCTGCTCTGCATTCCACCACAGATGACCTTCAGGGAGATGGTTGAAGGTCCGCTTACCGCGCTGACGCAACCGGACCCGGATGCGAAAAACATTGACTGGTCGAAGGTAGAGTGGATGAAGTCAAACCAGGCCTGGGTGCCCAACTTCGGGGCCAGCCTTGCCGATAATGGCATCGGCCACAAGGATCAGATTCGCATGCGGACACCCAATCTGAACTCACTGCGCGCCGCAGCTTAAGGGAGCGCGATGAGCTATCAACTGACCATCGAGCCTCTCGGTCAAACTATCGAGGTTGAGGAGGGACAAACGCTCCTCGATGCGGCTTTGCGGGCAGGGATCTATTTACCCCATGCCTGCTGCCATGGTTTATGCGCTACTTGCAAGGTGCAGTTGATTGATGGTGAAGTCGATCACGGCGTGGCATCCACCTTCGCGCTGATGGACTTCGAGCGGGATGAGAACAAATGCCTGGCCTGTTGCGCGACTCCGCAAAGCGATGTGGTAATCGAAGCCGAGATTGACGAGGACGTGGATGCGAGAAATCTGCCGGTGCGAGATTACGACGGCACGGTGAGTCGCATGGAAACGCTGACGCCGACCATCAAGGGGGTCTGGATCAAACTGGATTCCGCAGAGGGCATTGATTATCAGGCAGGACAATACGTTGAACTGCATTTGCCTGATGGCATTGGTGGCAGAGCTTTTTCACTGGCGAATCCGCCATCGTCCGGTAACGAAGTGGAACTGAATATCCGCATTGTTCCCGGAGGGATGGCGACAAGCTACGTGCATGAGCGCATGCAAGTGGGAGAGCGCGTGCGAATATCCGGGCCATACGGTCGTTTCTTCGTAAAAAAATCGGCACAAGTTCCAATGATCTTCATGGCCGGCGGTTCGGGGTTGTCGAGTCCGCGTTCCATGATCCTCGATCTGTTGGACGAAGGCTGTAATCTTCCGATTACCTTGATCTACGGGCAGCGAATCCGGGCCGAGCTTTATTATCACGATGAGTTTCTTGACCTGGCCAAACGCTATAACAATTTTAGCTACGTCCCCGCACTTTCTGCAGAGCCGGAAGATTCCGACTGGCAAGGTTTCCGCAGCTTCGTGCATGAGGCGGCAGTAGCATATTTTAATAATGACTTCCGGGGCAACAAGGCCTATAT
>CAIQPV010000014.1 GCA_903873725.1 uncultured Nitrosomonadales bacterium | reverse complement strand
TAAGTTCGGCAATTACATCTTGTTGCAATTGTGAATCGTTCTTCATGATTTTCTCTTTTCAGTTGAATTGTTGCTAGGTATTGCATGACATCTACGCTTAACCATCAGAGATGATTTGAATGACGAGAGTCATGGCTCATCGTAACTTCTTAACGTGCGGTATTCTGTTCGGTAGCGCACTTAATCTCACCGTCCGCACAAGACATCTTTCAGCCTTAAACTTAGGTTTAAATAGGAGCCTATCCCAAGAGCAACAGGATTAAATTTCCTGAAGTGTTTCGCATCAATAGCTTGATTATTCATTTGCTTCTCCTGCTTTAATAGGCAATGGATATATTGTCATTTACATCAGAAACGCCAGCTGTATTCCAAACAGAATCAATTACCATATCGCGCTCGGACCAGCTATGCACAACACCCGTTAGCGTGACTGTCTTGCCATTTACAGACACAAAAATTTCATCGGCGTCAGTTAACGCGCGACGTTTTAAAGCCGCTTGGATGTCGGATTTAACATTTGTTACAGATAGCACGGGTTTAACAGTGATTTGATTTGAGATGCCAGTGACCCCCAATAGATGGCGTACAGCAGATGCTGCCAATTCTCTTTGGTATTCATATTCAAGCTCGCCAGATAGCGTGATCCAGCCATTTTCAACCATTACTGGGCTGGGACGATTAATTTGTGATCAGTGCGGTGAAAATTTGCATTTTCATAAACCTGGTCACATCCCTCCCTGCCCCAAATGTAACGCTACCCATTTTCATCGGTACGGCTACCCGAATCAGGCTGCCGCTCTATAGGATCCTGACGATAGAACAACATTAGCTGGTCATAGACCGCCGGGAACTGGTGACGCAGCGTGTGTGGATCGGAGAAGAAGTACTCACTCGCCACGGCAAAGAATTCTCCTGGAGCAGTCGCGCCATATGGATTTATACCAGGGTGATGATGGTGCGCCAGTTGCTGCTGCAATTGGGCATATGCTTCGCTAAATCCCTCCGTCCATTTTTCCCGCACCATGCCGGGATGCAGGGGCGGCATGCCGTTGGCGCTACCGTTGAGCATATCCAGTTTGTGTGCAAATTCATGCACTACTACATTATGGCCGGAACGCGACGCGCTCTGGTCAGAGGCGACATCGTCCCAGGAAAGAATCACCGGCCCCTTCGACCAAGACTCACCACTCAACACCTGTTCCTGATGCGAGACTAGCCCTATTGCATCGGTGCTGTCCCGCTTTACCCGAAAAGCGCCTGGATAAATCAGTACCTCAACCCAACCGTCGTAGTAATCCAGTCCGAGCTTCAGAATCGGCAGGCAAGCTTGGGCTGCCACAACCATTGCCATTTCCGCAGTGATGATTAAGCCCTGAGCTCCGCAAATATCTTTACGGTGCAAAAACAAGGTCGTTAGCTCCCGCAAGTGGGCTCTCTCGACAGCGCTCAACCCACAGAAGATTTTAGCTTCGTGCATTAACCTTTCCCACACCTCATGGGAAACGGGATGATGGCTGAGCGTATAGCGAATGCGTTGATGTTCGAACCAGCTCATGGTTATACGCGAAGCCTTTCGTAAGGGTTAGGCTTTATCGTTGCGGCGCAATGAAGCTGTTGCAAGGCATCAGCCTTAATCTCTTTTATGCATCAGATACAGCATCAGGGATTGGCCGTGCATCAGGTTCGATCGATGAATCCTGCAGTGTTCCAATTACTTCTTGGCTATCTCGGATTTCATCAGGGCATACTCATCACGGCTTAGCTCTCCCCGTGCATATCGCTCACTGAGGATATCTAAAGCTTCCTTGCGTGGTTGCAAGTCATATTTCTGATGCGCGCGGTAGCTATAGCCCCAGTTCCCGAAACTTGAAAATATCAAAAACACGATACCGAACCAGAGAAACCAACCCCAGCCGGAATACCAGTCGTTCCAATATGCGTGGTACATTTAATTCTCCTTTGTTTAAAAACTTCGGTTTCTCGGTCGTCACAGATCAATGCAGTCATTTCATCGATGTACTATGCCCGTTCTAGTTGGCGCATTCCGTTCGTTACCGAACAAAGATTGGGATTCGACTTTTAGCGGAATCCATCGCCAAAACCAAGATGTTAATTTGACGATCATTAAGACCCATTTCAGTTCTTTATGGAATTATTCTAGGGAACTGAAGGTATTTCGGAAATTCCCCACCTAATTCTCGTCCATAAACGTTCATGAACAATATATGCAATTGTTGTATATATGTTACTTACGATCATGAAACCGATAGCCACCTTAATAGCACCTGTAAATAAATAGATGGTGATGAAGTCTAGACACATGATCACTATGCGATACGTTATAGCTTTGACTAACGATCGACGAACAAGGGTAGTTCGAGGCATATTGGATTCCCTGTGTTTTGACTATAACGGTAGTGCATCTTGAAGCATCACGCTCGCTAATCAGGTTCGCCCAGCGTGCCGAATTCGACGGAAGACTTGACGTAGAAGAGATGCACCTTTTCGGATTTTAGCCGTTCAAAAAGGCGTTCGGCATCTTCCACGCTGACCATCATCTGGATTTCCAACGGTTGGTCAGCCAATTCGAAGAAATGGACAGAATGAAGGCGACCATGATGCCCGTAACCTTCGCTAGCGGCAATCATCGTCGCCCCTGGTAATCCCAGCTCTTGAGCAAGATCAACTATCCAGTCAGCAAGAGGTTTCCCATGGTGACGTCTGTCTTGTTGGGTAAAAAAAGTGATTTGGTAACCGTTCATGGTGTCTCATAAACAAAATTTCATTAACCAATTCCAGAAAGACAGCCTTGCCAGTGTCATTACCAGCAGGTAGCTCCCGCTCAAGGTTCATTGCGCCATAGGCTAAATGTCGACCCAAAGAAGACTGTCAGAAAAATTAAAACAACTCTTAATCTAAGCGATATCTGTAAGGGCTAAATCCTTTGGAGAATAAAACATAAGCTTCATATTTTCCGTTCGGTAGCGCACATACATCATTCTGTGTGCAATGGATAATTTTGCGGTGATTAGGTGATTAACTGATGAGCTACCACTTCAGTAAATGCATCGAACTCCGCGCGACATCCTTGATGAAGCACAGACCTTCGTCG
>CAIQPV010000013.1 GCA_903873725.1 uncultured Nitrosomonadales bacterium | reverse complement strand
GGATTACTGGGTAGTACGTCCGCAACCGAAGTAAAAAAGTAAGAGTCGTATCGACTTTGTGTTTATACGGATACCGCTCCTGCCTCGCCAACCAGCTCCCGAACCTATGCGCAAATCAATGAGGTCGATCGATTTTTAACCATCAGCCAAGTAAGTCAGTTGCCGCTGGTGTTTCAACGCCAGCAACACAACTTCGGCCTCGGAATGGGCGTACAAAACGATGTGGCGATTTACAATGTATTCGCGCAAGTACGGCAAGCCTGCTTGTGCGGCAAGTTGTTGAACAGTTTGAGCCCTCAACCGTGCTTGTGCCGAACGTGCGGTGAAAAAACGTGCTGGGTGTCCACTGGCGGGCGACCAACTCAACATGGTGATCATTTCACGTAAATCTGCCTTGAGCTTGCGAAAACGCTCACTTGCAGAGTCCGCATCTTGTTCAATGAAAAATAGGTGTGCCGCTCCCAGGTTGCTGAGAAAATTCGGGGCGGCTTCGATACGGGTTTTGACTGGCAGCGTCAATGATCTGACAGTGCCAGCGTCAAATCTCTGGAAGTTACGCGCTGTCCGGCAAGTAGTTGACGCAAACCCGTTTCTGCTTCGTCCAACAAGACTAGGCCGGCATGTTCTTCTTCAAGCGCATGGTAGTAGTCCAGTTTGCGAGCATCAACGATGGCAACAAAGCTCGATCCGTTTTTGGTCAACACTTTTTCAGCGCCTGCACCGACCACTTCTTCGGCTAGCTCAGTTAGTCGGGCACGCGCTTCGCTGATCGGCACTACGTCACATGTTCGCAAAGTCATAACAAATCCTTTAATGAAAGCCTTAATGTTTATTGTACGGTTGAGGACCGAAATATACAACATGCACGCATGTTCCTTTTACGGACGCCCGGTGATGCCCTAATTAACTATTTGCCATTAATTGAAACCGCGCAAGGCGTAATCGCTAATTCTCCGAATCAAACCATCCGGTGCAATGCGCTTCGAATATTGATACCCAATATCACGTCCTATGCAAATGGGTAGGGCGACAATAACCAACGGGCACCTGATCCCTGATTATCTTGACACTCACTCCCGCCTCCCCGATACTTGGCGTATCATATTAGTTAGGGCTTTCCGCTTTGGACGAGTTCTCATTGGGCACGCTGTTTGTTGCCCTTATTGTAATCCTGATTTTCTCCGGTTTTTTCTCATCCTCCGAAACCAGCATGATGGCGTTGAACCGTCACCGGTTGAATCATCTGGTGCGCAAGGGCAACAGAAGCGCCAAACTCACCGCCAGCTTGCTGGCGCATACTGACAGGCTGCTCGGTTCAATCCTGTTCGGCAACACGCTGGCGAATGTGGCTGCGGCAGCGGTCACCCAGATCATCATCCTGCGCCTGTTAGGCGCGAGTGAAGGATGGGTGCTGGCCGGCACGCTGGGGATTACCTTCGTAATCCTGATATTCAGCGAGATCATGCCGAAAATCATTGCGTCCAGCCACCCGGAACGGGTGGCGTTATTTTCAAGTTATCCGCTGGCCGTTCTCATCAAGCTATTCCACCCGGTAGTGTCTGTCGCCACGGCTATAGTGCATTATGTGCTATGGCTGTTCCGCATCAAGGTGCAGACCGATCAGAGCAAACACAAAATGAGCATGGAAGAGCTGCGGATGCTGGTGCTGGAGTCGGAACAATTTCTGCCGCACAGGCACCAGAAAATGCTGCTCAATCTTGTGGATCTGGGCCGCATCGCAGTGAACGATGTAATGGTGCCGCGCAATCAGATCGAAGCGCTTGACATTGGCGCCGCACCGGAAGTGTTACGCGAACAATTGGCAACCTGCCACCACACACTGCTGCCGGTATATGAGGGAGCGCTCGACAATATTGTCGGTATCCTGCACGTGCGCCGTGCATTGGTACTGATGCAGAGAGAGGATTTCAGCAACGGGGAATTGCGCGAACTTCTGCACGATCCTTATTTCATCCCTTCCGACACGGCTTTATTGTCGCAGTTGCAGCATTTTCAGGAGCGGCACTTCCGTCTGGGACTGGTGGTCGACGAGTACGGCGAATTGCTGGGGCTGGTGACGCTGGAAAACATCCTGGAAGAGATCGTCGGCGATTTCACCACGCAGTCGCCCGCCCAGACCGGCAAGTTATTGCGCCAGAAGGACGGCAGCCTGCTGGTGGAAGGCAGCACGCCGCTACGCGACCTGAACCGCAAGCTGGGTATGCATTTTCCGCTTAACGAGGCTAAAACACTGAACGGTTTGATTCTGGAACATCTGCAAGATATACCGGAGGCAGGCACCAGTTTGAAAATTGTGGATTATCCGATAGAAATCATCCAGACGCAGGATCGTGTGGTAAAAGTTGCCAAAATTTTCCCCGCGTTGAGTAAAAAATAACAAAATTGTGTGCAAACAAATAGCAAACAAGCCATTAGCCGCTTTACAACGTCCCCAAAGCTCGGCATGATAGCGCAGGTTTGTGATTAAGGAAGTGCCATGGCTGTGGAAAAAAAATCCCAACAAGTGAAAGAAGCCCTATATCTTTGGGAAGGCAAGGACAAATCCGGCAAGATGGTCAAGGGTGAGATCAAAGCCCCTGGCGAGGCCAGTGTGTCCGCCCAACTGCGCCGCCAGGGCATTGTCATCTCCAAGATCAAAAAAAGCAGTAGCCGCGGCAAGGCAATTACCCAGAAAGAATTAACACTCTTCACACGCCAGCTTGCGACCATGATGAAGTCCGGTGTGCCGTTGCTGCAGTCCTTTGATATTGTGGGTAAAGGACACAGCAATCCTTCGGTAGCAAAACTACTGAACGACATCAAGACCGACGTGGAAACCGGTAGCAGCCTGGAGCAGTCATTCCGGAAATTTCCACTGTATTTTGATGATTTGTTCTGCAATCTGGTCGGCGCGGGTGAGGCCGCCGGTATTCTGGACAGCCTGCTGGATCGCCTGGCAACTTACCAGGAAAAAACTCTTGCAATCAAGAGCAAGATCAAGTCGGCGCTGTTCTATCCTATTGCCATTATCGTGGTAGCCTTTGCCATTACTGCAATAATCAT
>CAIQPV010000012.1 GCA_903873725.1 uncultured Nitrosomonadales bacterium | reverse complement strand
TTAATGATACGGCGACCACCGAGATCTACACAGGCGAAGACACCTTTCCCTACACGACGCTCTTCCGATCTCTGATGCGCGAGAAAGATGCCCCCATCGCATTCTCCCCCGGATTCCGCTGGGGCACTTCACTGCTGCCCGGCGCCACGATTACCATGGAAGACCTGCTCAATCAGACCGCCATCACTTACCCCACCACCACGCTCACCAACATGAGCGGTGCCCAGATCAAAACGGTGCTGGAAGATGTCTGTGACAACCTGTTCAATCCCGATCCGTATTACCAGCAGGGTGGCGACATGGTGCGGGTGGGCGGTCTTGAATATACTTGCAATCCCACTGCGGGCATGGGCAAGCGCATTCAGGAAATGCGTCTGGATGGCAAGCCGCTCGATGCTGATAAAACTTATAAAGTGGCAGGATGGGCGCCAGTTTCCGAAGCAGCTAGAGACAAGGGCGGGGAACCCATCTGGGATTTGGTGGCACGCCACCTGCGGAGTGAAAAAGTTGTCCAGGCATCCATGCCAAATGTGCCTGTACTCAAGGGGGTTGCTGGCAATCCCGGCATGATTTGACTCAAGAAAGAAATTAAGGAACCGAAAGTATGAATAAAATACGAATTGCTCTTACTCTGCTGTTTGCATTCAGCTTCCAATTGGCGATGGCTGACAACCCACCGCATACGTTGACCTACACGGAGATCAAAGCTCAGATTGCCCAAGTCGAAATTCGACCGGGGGTCAGTTTTGACGATGCAGTGGATTCCCTCAAGCTGCGCGCCAACCAGCACAATCTGAAATTTGTCGGTGTTAACCAGCTATACAAGGAAATCGAGGCGCTGACCGGCAAGCCATCCAAACGTATAGAAATATTCAATTTTTGCGATGGCATCACGGCACAAGAGATGATCGCAGCCAATTCTCTCATGATTTCCTTTATGCCCTGCCGTATCGCCATTCTGGAAGATGCGCAGGGCAAACGATGGGTGATAGCAATGATGATCAATCAGGGCATGATTAGCGGCTTGCCTGACGATACTCGAAAAAATGCCGAAAGAATTATGGCTGCCATGAAAGACATGATGCTTGCCGCAAGCAATGGCGATCTTTGAACTGATTGCAAACTTTTTCAACGAAGCAACCGTGCCAGCTTGCGGGTGTCCAGTTCTACCTTATGATAAAAATGGATAAGCATCTGAGAAATTATTATTTTCCAGAATAACTACCAGTTATATAGTACTGGTAACCGAACATCTTACCGGGCAGAAATCATAGATATTGCTGCGGCGAGCAGTCATCCCACCCAAATGGGTTATGCCCGCCTACCCATGAGGGCTATAGACACATCAGGATCGTTCCTACTTAATGCAGGGGTGGTGTTTTGCGTGCCTACACAGGCTCGCAAACTAATATTTAAACTAAACGGAGAACTCAACAATGAACTTTGACAAGGAACTGGATGCACGCGGTCTCAGTTGCCCGCTGCCCATCCTGAAAACCAAAAAATCTCTGGCCGACATGACTTCGGGGCAGGTATTGAAAGTGGTTTCCACCGACTGCGGATCGGTGAAAGACATGCAGGCGTTTGCGAGCCAGACCGGTAATACGCTGGTTTCACAGACTGAAGAAAATAAGGAATACATTTTCTTCATGCAGAAGAAATAAACCAAATATATTCAAGGAAACACCATGAAAAAAATGGCGATCATTGCCACTAAAGGCACACTGGACATGGCTTACCCGCCATTTATCCTTGGTTCAACCGCTGCTGCGCTGGGTTACGAAGTGCAGATTTTCTTCACCTTCTACGGCCTGCAACTGCTACGCAAGGATTTATCAGACGTAAAGATCAGCCCGCTGGCCAACCCCGCAATGCCGATGCCTGTACCGATGCCGGTATTCGTTCAGATGCTGCCCGGCATGGAGACAATGGCGACCATGATGATGAAGGACAAGCTCAAGAAAAAAGGCGTCGCTTCCCTCGAAGAATTGCGTTCCCTGTGCCTGGAAGCCGATGTCAAGTTCGTCGCCTGCCAAATGACGGTTGACCTGTTCGATTTCGAAAAGAGCGACTTTATTGACAACGTTGAGTACGGCGGTGCTGCGACGTTTCTGGAATTCGCCGGAGACACTGACATCTGTCTTTTTGTTTAACCGCTACAACTGATTCACAACTTAAAACTTAATATTGGGGAGGCTTCATGAGCAAGAATAAAATACTGGTATCGTTGTTGATTGCAGGCGGCTTTGTTTCTCCAATGGCGTATGCCACCGACGGTTACCTTCAGCAAGGTTATGGCGTAAAGGCGAATGGCATGGCCGGCGTAGGTATCGCGTTGCCGCAGGATTCTCTCGCTGCTGCAACCAACCCGGCCGGCATGGTAATGGTCGGGAATCGTGCTGATCTCGGTTTGACTTGGTTCAAGCCAACGCGAGGGGCTGATGTCACGGGTAACTGTCTCGGTGGTCCAGGCACATGTCCTCCCGCTCCCTCGTTAAATGGCTCTTATGACGGCAATGGCAGGAGCAACTTTTTCATTCCCGAATTTGGCTTTAACAAGATGATGAATCCAAACATGTCGCTGGGCGTTTCTGTGTATGGCAACGGAGGAATGAATACCAGCTATCAAACCAGCCCGTTCGGGCCGAATGCGGGGATTAACCTCGAACAACTGTTCATCGCTCCGACTTGGGCCATGAAAGTGAATGACAGCAATTCAATCGGAGTAGCACTTAATCTGGTTTACCAGACCTTTGCTGCCACCGGTCTGGGTGGATTCGGTCCTGCGGGCGGGCATGGTTTCAATATAAGCAGCAATCCCGCCGCGTTAACCGACAACGGCACGGATTCCTCCACAGGTATCGGAATACGTCTGGGTTGGACAGGTGAAATAACACCTCTGGTGACCCTGGGCGCGACTTATCAGCCTAAAACATCAATGGGTAAATTTAACAAGTATGCCGGGCTGTTTGCAAATCAGGGTAGTTTCGATATCCCTGCCAGCTATGGCGTAGGCATAGCCGTCAAGGTAACACCGGAGACGACCATTGCGGCTGATTATATGGCTATTCAGTATGGAGACGTTACTTCCGTCGGCAATTCACTTTCACCCCTTTTTGCCGGTATCCCATTGGGTGGCAGCAACGGCCCGGGGTTTGGCTGGAAAAATATACAGGTGCTTAAACTTGGAATCAGCCAAGTGATAAGCCCAATGCTCACTGTGCGTGCGGGCTATAGCCACAACACTCAACCCATTCCAGCCAGCCAAACCATGTTTAACATTCTGGCTCCCGGGGTAGTGCAAGACCATCTGACATTGGGCGCAACTTGGAACGTTTCCAAGCAAAACGAAGTTACCGTTGCTTACATGCACGCTTTTGAGAATTCAGTGAATGGCTCCGGCTCAATTCCACCTGGAGCAGCCACCGCAGGAGGTTTTGGTGGTGGAGAGGCTAATCTCCACATGCACGAAGATTCACTGGGTGTTGCCTATAGCTGGAAGTTTTAAGCTACAAACCCTAAACAGCAACTCTCCTCAACCGCCTCCCACAGGCGGTAGTTTTCGTAGGTTGGGTTAGCGGTATTTTCGCGTAATCCAACATCCAATTTTAATTATTGTTGGGTTACGCGGTGAAGCCGCTAACCCAACCACAAATTCAATCGCCAGATAAAAATTCCCAGGTAGCTAATCAGTCCTTGATGCGATCATAATAACGCGCGCGATATAGCAATCTCGGGCTGTCCGGGTCATCCTTGAACGCTGCCCGATCATGCAGCACATTGTTGCACAGCAATCCCATGCCCGGTTCCAGTCGTGCGCGGGTGATATAAGACGATTCGGAACCCAGCAATTTTTCCAATGCGGCAACTGCCGCCCTCGTCTCAGCATCCTGCTTCCATTCGATGCTACGGGTGCGTGCGGTGTAGCGCATGTGAAGGTTACCCGTGACTGCGTCCACTGATAATACCGGCCCGCTCTGGGCTGGACGTATTCCATCAGTTTCATCCACCCGTTCCGGTATGGTCATGGCATCAGGCTGCATCAAAGCATGTATATACTGCGGAGCTTCGTTCCGCAGCAGGATGTAGGCAAGTTCGTGATCCATCAAACGGTTTTCACCGCCCTTGGCAGCGCTGCGCACGCAGTGCAGCACCATGGCCCGCACCGTGCGCTCCGGAGGGTTGTAGTAACCGTCGGTGTGCCACTTGATCGGGCGATCGGTATACGGAATGTATGGCTGGCGCGTGCCGCCGCCGTTGACCTGTATTTCAGAAATTCCATCTTCGTCTGCCAGCCAGTTGGCATCGAGATGCTCCAATCCAAACTGCTTCCCCATCAAACGCGGGATGGTGTTGTCTGCCTCGTGCGCCAAACTGGCATAGATAGCCATGTTGCAGCGGCGAATTCGCTGCATCAGCGCCTCGTGCTCTGCCTTGCTCAAAGCGCACGGATCGCGCACTTCCACAATAAGTTCTTCAGCAGAGCGCGGCGCGTTGGTCAGCTTCCATTCGCACCAACGAGCATAGTCAGGTTGGCTGTTCAAATCGAACGGGGACATGGATGAGGAAATTCCAAGGATTTAGTTAACGCCAATTAGTCTGCCGAAATTACATTGCGCGCAGGGCGCCGCCCGGGTTTTGCAGAACGCTGTCCAGAATCCGCGCCAAGCAAACCCCGCATGGCCTTATCTATCATTTCCACGGCTTGCGGGGCCTCGATAGTCACCATCTGATCTATTACCCAGTTTTTATCCCGTTCATCCATGACATCGGTCATGCAATAAGCAAGGTAACGCATGAAAGAAAATGACGGGCCGTCACTGCCATATTCGCATTCGGCATATTCTCCTGCGCGCTGATTGAGCTGTTCGATAAAATTGCCTTTGTACTCACCTACCGCTCCACCCAGCAAGTTGCCCTGATTTCCGGCCAGCGTTTCGGCAACGCGATTGGCCAATTCCGAAGTGAAAACCTGACGGACTTCAGCCGTAAAGCGACCGTATGCAACCCGGTCGGCAACTTGCACCATAAAAATCAGAAACTCGGAAAGAAAGGCGAAATACTGCGCGCCGACAGAAACATGAAAATCGGCACGCCGGACGTTCTTCAGGGCGTTTTCGGCGATGCGCCAAGAGTTAAAGGCCACTGCTCCAGCCAGTTCTTGCGGAGTCTTTTCCCGCCCTTCATTGAACCACTGGCTCTTGATACGGATCATCTTGAGTTCATGTCTTGCGGATATAGAATTCGAATTCGCCGGGAGCAAATTCTATCGTTTCGGCTAGTTCCATCTTGGTAGCCGATGCCCAACCGACGATATCGGATTTTATGCCGGGACAATTGCTGACAAGCTTCAACACCTCCCCTGCCTGCATTCCGTTAAGAAGTTTCTTCGCCTCGACGATGGGGCCGGGACATACCACCCCGCGTATATCCAGAACAATATTCGCCTTGCGCGCCGCTCCATGTCCCTTCTGGATATAGTATCCGATACCGCCTTCCGGCATTTTCTGGGTCTGCAAAACTTCATTGCCGGTTTGTTTTGCCCATGAATACAGGTCGTCCTTGGTTCCCGGGCAGTCCGAAACCAGCAGCAAAATCTGTCCGGCTTCAAGTTCATCCACCATCCGCTTGGCACCAAGCAATGGCCCGGGGCAGGAAAGCCCCTTCATGTCTAACGTTACATTTGCAGTGTTCATTTTAATTCCTCAAATCGTACTGGTTCAAAATTTTACTCTAAACCCCAATACCGTTCGCCCTGAGCTAGTCGAAGGATTCAAGTTGCATGGCTGATAGTTCGGCAAGTTCACCACGAACGGTTAAGAATTGCTCTCAACTCGTGAAATCAGTACCCGCCTTTGCCCAACGGCTGCGGCAACCCGGCAATTTTCGCTCCCTGCTTGGCTGGACCTATCGGAAAAAGGTCATAAAGTGCCTTGCTGTCGGCTTCCGGCCAGAACCCCTGAACGTCTTTCAGCATGTTGCGGAAATTCGGCGTATGGCCGTGCTCGCGGTACTGCTCGCGTAAATAATTTACTATCTGCCAGTGTTCCGGCGTCAGTTCAATTCCCTCTGCCGCAGCTATGACATTGACTGTTTCGTCATTGTAATCCGGTTCCAGCAAATAACCTTCGGCATCGGTTTCAAGT
>CAIQPV010000011.1 GCA_903873725.1 uncultured Nitrosomonadales bacterium | reverse complement strand
TGCTGCGCTCTAACCACCTGAGCTATATCACCAGAAGTCTCATCGAGAAGGGCGGTATTCTCCAGAATTAAAGGCCGCTTGTCAATTGGGCTTGGTGCATTCTACGGCCTTAAGCTCGCTGTCCGGAAAGTCTTTTTGCAGTGTCGCCATTTTTGCCGCCACTCCCGCATCCGGGTTTTTCAGCACAAAGACAGTGAAC
Source organism: uncultured Nitrosomonadales bacterium (assembly GCA_903873725.1). Classification (GTDB taxonomy): domain Bacteria; phylum Pseudomonadota; class Gammaproteobacteria; order Burkholderiales; family Gallionellaceae; genus CAIQPV01. The sequence continues at coordinate 4,984 of CAIQPV010000011.1, read as the reverse complement.
ATGTGTTTGCTCGTGCGTTCACCCACCTTGGCTGATTCCAGTCCTTTGGACTTGATACTTTCACGAAATTTATGCGCAGCTTCTTCGGTCTTGAATACCCCCAGAGAAATGGCATTTTGCCATTTCCCAATTTCCTGCACAACGAAGTATTCCTCCACGCCAAATTCCTTGAGTTTGGCAACTTTTTTCTCCACTGCATCGCTATTCTTCAGAGGGGGCAAATAAACCCAATAACCAATGGTATGCTCCACCTGTCTTTGAGTAAGGATATTTCCCAGTTTCAGCGTGGAGATCGCCGCATTTGCGCGGGTTAAGTCGCTACCGGAAAAATCCCCCCACTCCATGCAGGCAGAGGCAACCTGCACAACAGGTTGTATTGAGGAGGCTGAAGAAACCACAACCGGCAACAGTTTAATTTTTTCCGGATTAAGGGGCGGCTGGGGTTGCAGGTTTTTGCCATCACCCGAACTTGACCCGCCCCATTGCATGAATGCAAAGAATGCCAGACTGGCCAGCAGCAATAATCCGAATAGCCACTTCATCCCGCCCCCTGTTTTTATTAATTTTCCTGCCCGATTATTTGCAAACCTTGCAGCACCAGATTATCCACTTTCAGGACCGGTAGTCCAAGGTGATGCAGCACGTTATCCATCGCACCGCCGCTAATAAAGCAGCGTGCGCCTGGAACAGCCAGCAGCTCATACTGCCGAAGAATGGCTCCCGCAGTGGCCTGGATTATGCCGCTGAATATGGCATCGGCAGTGTTGCGCGGGAATTCGCGCCAGCTCCCTTCTGTTACTTCCAGTTTTGCCGTGCCCGCTGCCAGACTGCGTCGCATCATTTCCATTCCCGGCAAGATCAGTCCACCGAGAAATTCGCCTTTCCCTGACAGTGCATCTATCGTTGTTGCCGTACCGCAGCTTACTACCAGGCAGGCCGCACGCTCATAATGCCATGCCGCGATGAGAGCCGCCCAGCGGTCGCTGCCGAGTTGCGCGGGTTTATCATAAGCGTTGTGCACCCCGCATTGTTCTGCCCTCGAAATAATGAATTCCACCGGGCAGGGCCAAACGGCGCAAGCTGCCCGCACCTGTTGTTCCGCATTATCTCCTGCAACATTGGATACCAGAATTTTATGCGGCTGAGGCATGGCTGCAAATAGCTTTTGCAACCCGGCCCATTCGGAAATATCGGTCGCATCCTGCCGCATCTGACCTCCGGCTTCCACGCGCATCCATTTTATCCGGCTATTGCCAATATCAAGCAGCAGCATGTTCCGCACCCCTTAAACTGACCTCGCCCACGTTAAATCTCCTGATTTCGTGCATGGTCTCCAATTCCAGCGCGCCATCATCCGCCACGCCGCGCACAATGCCGGCCACACGGCTACCGTCCGGTAACAGCAATTGCACCGGCTGATCCTGAAAGCCGTGATAGTTTTGCCATTCCGCGCGCAAGGCGGCAAAACCATTCACCGTAAAATCTTGCAGCACGTCTTCCAGTTCGGGCAATATTACAGCAAGCAAATGGTTCCGTTCCGGTACTGCCGATGCATCAGCCAGCATGTCCGCCAGGCTGCTCACCGGTTGCCCGATACGGCGCAATACCTGCTGTTGCAATGACAGGTTTAGGCCAATGCCGATCACTACAGCGCTCGGCCCCAATACGTCACCCTGCGCTTCGATCAGAATTCCGGCAAATTTGCCCCCGTTTCCGAGCACATCGTTTGGCCACTTCAGTTGCGCACTTTGGATACCCAGCACACGTAAAGCGCGAATCAACGCTACGCCTGCGGCAAGGCTCAATCCGGATAGCGACGACAGGCCGCAACCGAAGCGCCACAACAGAGAAAAGGTAAGCGCATTGCCCAAACCGGAATGCCATGTACGTCCCAGCCGCCCGCGACCTCCGCTTTGCCACTCCACCGCCAGTACCGTGCCGCCGGGCGCTCCCCCGTTTGCAATATCAGGCTTGGCGCGCTGCAACAACAGGGTATTGCTGGAATCTGCACAGTCGAGGACTTCAATCCGGAAATTTTTGCCACGCTCACCCATTTGGGCGACGATACATTCGGCATCCAGCCATTGTGGCGGATTGTTCAGACAGTAGCCGCGCCCGCGCACGCTGTATAAATTCAAGCCATAGCTCTCCACCCCGCGCAGGGCATTGCTTACGCTTGCCCGGGAGATTCCCAATTGCCGGGCCAACAGTTCACCGGAATGAAACTTTCCATCCGTCAATAAACGCAGCAGGCTAAAGGTCAGCGCGTTTGGCGCTTGCGATTTGTCGAGGGTGCTTTTCATTGAAGGTTATTGCCCTCCGCGTGCGCACCGCCGCCGGACAGAATGAGAGCCAGCTTGTGTTCCATGCCCGACTTGAATCAATCAGGGAATTCCCGGATCGCCCGGCGGCATCTCTGCGTGTACGCTCTCCAGCGCTTCCTGCAAGGTCTCTTCCGGTAATTCGTTGACCAATGTTGATAACATTTCCGCAGCTTCGGCAGTTTCCGTAGGCAAGTCTCGTCCATCGGTATTGGCCACCAGCACGGCAGCCGCCCCCGCCACTTTAAGCAAACGGGTACGCTCTACCATCAGCATTTCCATTTCCTCGCGCAGCATGGCGACTTCCTGTTTGTTCAATTGATCCAGCATTTACATGTCCTTATTGGTTAACGGGCATGGCAAATGTGCCGCCCGGGTTAATAAAATTCGCGTTAACGGATTTCCACGCCCGCGACGGCCAGCGCACTCATGTTGACGATGCGCCGCACTGTCGCGGAGGAAGTCAGCACGTGTACCGATTTTGCCGCACCCAGCAGCACGGGGCCGATAGTGACCCCCTCACCCGCAACCATCTTCAGCAAGTTGAAGGCAATATTGGCCGCATCCAGATTCGGCATGATCAGCAAATTTGCCTCGCCTTTCAAGCGCGAGCTGGGAAATATCTGCAAGCGCAAGGTTTCCGACAGCGCGGCATCGCCGTGCATCTCCCCTTCCACTTCCAGATCGGGGGCCAGTTGTTCCAGCAGTTGGCATGCACGGCTCATCTTGTGCGCCGAAGCGTTGTCGAAACTGCCAAAGTTCGAATGCGACAGCAGTGCCACTTTGGGCGTAATGCCGAAACGGCGCACTTCTTCCGCCGCCAGCAGGGTGATCTCCGCCACTTGTTCTGCCGTCGGATCCAGATTGACATGCGTGTCGCACACGAACAAGGTGCGGCTGGGTAGGCGCAGAATATTCATTCCCGCAAATACGGTCACCCCCGGACGCAGGCCGGTCACTTCGCTGATGTAGTGAAAATGCTCCTGCGGACGGTAGTGGGTGCCGCACAGCATGGCATCGGCCGCCCCCATGCGGATCATCATCGCACCGATCAGTGTGTTGCTGCGCCGCATCTCCCGCCTGGCATATTCCTCCGTTACCCCGTTGCGCTGCATCAGGCGATGGTACTCCATCCAGTACGAGCGATAACGCGGATCGCTTTCCGGATTGACGATCTCGAAGTGTTCCCCCGGGTGGATGCGCAGTCCCAGCTTGTGAATACGCTGTTCGATGACTGCCGGCCGGCCGATCAATATGGGTTGGGCCAGTCCCTCGTCCACCACCACTTGCACCGCGTGCAGCACGCGCTCGTCTTCGCCCTCCGCATACACCAGACGTTTGGGGTTCTTCTTCGCCAGATTGAACACCGGCTTCATCAATAATCCCGACTGGTGGATGAAATTCGACAGTTGTTCGTGATACACGGCCATGTCGGCTATGGGACGGGTCGCCACGCCGCTGTCCATCGCGGCTTGCGCCACCGCCGGCGCGATCTTGGTAATCAGGCGCGGGTCGAACGGTTTTGGAATTAGATACTCGGCGCCGAAGCTCAGGTATTCCTCGCCATATACCGCCGCCACGGCATCGGACTGCTCGGCCTCGGCCAACTCCGCAATGGCATGCACGGCGGCAAGCTTCATCGCCTCGTTGATCGTGGTGGCGCCCACGTCCAGCGCCCCGCGAAAAATGTAAGGGAAGCACAGTACGTTGTTGACCTGGTTGTGATAGTCGGAGCGTCCCGTTGCCAGAATGGCGTCCGGACGCACCGCTTTGGCTTCTTCCGGCAGGATTTCCGGTGTGGGATTGGCCAGGGCAAAGATCAGCGGGCTGGGTGCCATTTGCATCACCATTTCCGGCTTCAGCACCCCGCCGGCCGATAACCCGAGAAATACATCCGCCCCGGCGATGACCTCGGCCAGCGTGCGCGCATTCGTTTCTTTCGCGTAACGGGCCTTGTTGTCGTCCATCTCTTCGGTGCGACCCTGATAGACCACGCCTTTGATGTCGGTGACGATGATGTTCTCCATGCGCACGCCCAGAGTCACCAGCATGTCGAGGCAGGCCAGCGCGGCTGCGCCCGCTCCGGACGCCACCAGCTTGATCTGTTCGATCTGTTTGCCCACTACCTTGAGTCCGTTCAGCAAGGCTGCGCCGACAATGATCGAGGTGCCGTGCTGGTCATCATGAAATACCGGGATTTGCATGCGCTGGCGCAGCTTGGCCTCGATGTAGAAACATTCCGGGGCTTTGATGTCTTCCAGATTGATGCCGCCGAACGTCGGTTCCAGCGCGGCGATGATGTCCACCAGTTTGTCGGGGTCGTGCTCGTCTATTTCGATGTCGAACACGTCGATACCGGCAAACTTCTTGAACAATACCCCCTTGCCTTCCATCACCGGCTTGGCCGCCAGCGGGCCGATCGGCCCCAGCCCCAGCACTGCGGTACCGTTGGTGATCACCGCCACCAGATTGCCGCGCGCGGTGAGATTGCGTGCCTCGGCCGGATCGGCCACGATGGCTTCGCACGCCGCCGCCACCCCGGGGGAATAGGCCAGCGACAAATCGCGCTGCGTCATCATCTGCTTGCTCGGCGTCACCGTTATCTTGCCCGGAACCGGCAGGCGGTGATATTGCAATGCGTCTTCCCGCAATTGCTTGTCCAT
>CAIQPV010000010.1 GCA_903873725.1 uncultured Nitrosomonadales bacterium | reverse complement strand
GCCAAACGTCCACCTCGCCGATGACGAACTTGATGTCCTGTTTTGCGCCGCGGTGAGAGAGCTTCAGCGGAAAGATATCGCGACAAATGCGGCGGCGTCTGCCGAACGTGCGCTTGATCTCCTCGGCAAAATCCATATCGCCTATCAAAATTCAGGCCGAACGAGCGCGCGCGCCCCACTCCAACAGCCGGTGAACGATGCCGAAGCTCATGCAAGGCGAGTGCTGGCAAATATGAAAGGACCGATCTCGCGCATGCGCGATATCTTCCGAGGAAGGGGCAGAAAGCAACCCTCAATGGCACAATGAGTTACGTTTTTCTCCGGAAGCTGCTTAGGCACGTTACCAATCGGTTGATCAATCCAAGCAGAGGCTGGATAGCGTTTGTTCTGTCGTATTGCGACTTTCGAAAAACGGTCACTTCGTATGAGGATGGTCAAGGCAGCCTGCCGGAATTGGGAGAACGCGTGGTTGTGTTCTGTCACTTCGACCCAGAGGGAATAATCCGCGATTATACCAGGACTTACATTGATTCATTAAAAAAAGAAGGCCTGGATATTGTATTTGTAACAAATTCACCGAGGTTGCTGCCATCGGACCATAAGTGGATCCGCCTTCGAGCCAATCGTTTGGTATTCCGACGCAATATCGGCTATGATTTCGCTGCATGGCGCGATGCGATGGATATCTGTGGTTTGCCGAGCGTAAACACCCGGTTCCTCTTGATAGCGAACGACAGTGTGTATGGCCCCCTGTATCCCCTGGGCCCTGTATTGCAACAAATGGACTTCGCAGACGCGCATATCTGGGGGGCGACCGACAGTTGGGAACACAGGTTCCACGTTCAATCCTATTTTTTTGCGTTTGGGGAAGTGGCCCTGAGACATCCCGCCTTCGCAAAATTCTGGTCTTCAGTCAAAAATGTGCAGTCTAAATGGTGGGTAATACGTCGTTACGAGGTCGGCATGGCCCAGACGTTCATAGCGGCCGGTTTACGTTGCAAGGCGATCTGGGCTTACATGGACATGATTGAGGGCATTGCGAATTCCATTGCAGAAAGCGCGGATGCGCATCCCACCGCGTTAACTAGGAATAGCCTATCCGTGGACATCCAACCGCCCCACAAGCCGAACCGACAACCCAACCCATTCGTCGATATCCAACAGAGTAATTCGCGACGAATTCTAGATCTGGCGTTGCGGCAGGTGCCGCTCAACCCAACTGCACATTTATGGCAATTTCTGCTGGAATCCGGCTTCCCGTTTATCAAACGAGAACTCCTACGGTACAATCCAGCCCAAATTTCTGGCGTCACCGCATGGTCGCCGCTAGTGAGACAAATCGACAGTCAGAGTCATGCCATGATTTTGTCAGATCTTGAGAAGTCGGTAAAAAACCGCGCTCCTTGAGCAAGAAGCATTAATCTCCTCGAACTTCGATGTGGAGGGGCTATTGCCACGTTATGCGAGATTGACGGATGGCGAAGCGGCATAGGAGCCACAAATGGACGTTCTTCAGAGCCGGTCCAATAATCGCACTAATTCGTCCGACGCCGGATTCCGCCCACGCGAGGAGCGGATTGACCCGCGTGTACGCGCTGTATCGCTGGCAGGACGCTACTACGGGATGGAACTGGACGAGGCGGATTTCCGCCGCCCGTCCGG
>CAIQPV010000009.1 GCA_903873725.1 uncultured Nitrosomonadales bacterium | reverse complement strand
GGTTGAATTTTATTTCACCCGCAAGCGATCCTGATTTTATTGCGGCACGAGCATCGGAACTGCGAGTATTAAACGAAGGGAAGGAAGCCGGTTACCAATTGGAACACGGTCCTGCAGCCAATGTGGATTTCAGACTTCATAGCGCCGCAGGTGGATTGGCTGAACTTTATAAACAGGGTAGCTTGGCATTTATTCATGCCTGCGGACTTACCGATGCTACCCGAAGCCATTTTGTCGCCACAGATATGATTGAAAGAGGTGTCGGGTCAACTGCCTTGTTATCAGCCTCCGAGGCCGGGTGGTTAGCCCGATCAATCGAATTGCAAAGTGAAGGATCAGTTAATGGCCTTAAGGCAATTTCGATCAATGGAGCTGTTACTGGTGATCTGCAAGGATTTGACGGAGCAATTGCGATTCCGGACTTGAACTATGGCTTGCCTATGATTGGCGGAGGTGGTGTCGCCGCAGCTCTGTGGAGTATGTACAACGGTGACAAAAGTGCAGTGGGAGAAGCGGGAAAATTGGCGCTGCAATTACCCGCCACGGTAGATCAAAAAATCAAACGTGATGCTGATGGGCATGTGATTCCCTATCAACCGGAAAATGGAGCCAACTACAATGGAGCAGGCGGCTTTGCCAACGCGCTTAAATCAGCAGCACGTCTGATTAAAATGGATGCGGGACTACAAGCCATTACGCTTGAATATGGGAATTGGGATACGCATGAATACCAGCAAGGGAGATTTCGAAATCTGGTTGAGCCGTTATCAAATGGCCTCGCCGCATTTTGGAATGACTTGCCTACTTACCATGATCGAATCGTTGTTGTAGGAATCACTGAGTTTGGACGCAGGCTTCGTAGCAATAAAAGCGGAGGCACAGACCACGGACGCGGGAGCTTGATGTTTGTAATGAATGGCAAAGCACGGGGCGGTAGATTCTTTGGCGCATGGCCCGGACTAAGTTCTACTAATCTTGAAGAGGGCGTTGATTTAGCAGTTACTACCGATTACCGCCGTGTTTTGACAGAAGTACTTGATCACGTAAACGAAAATAAAAATTCTACTATTTTCCCTGCTTATGTCCATCCGGGAAATTTGGGGATTTTCTAGTGAAATTTCGATGCAATAGACTGCCGGGCAGCAGCCGGTCCCGACTGTCGTTTGATGGCCCAGACTGTGTAAAAACGCAAAATATAAAGAAGCGTAAAAAAATCGGCCCGTAAGAACCCACTTTAAATCGATTATTTTGGTCTCGGGTATGATTTGACATACCCGAAAAAGTACAGAAATTTTGTTTTTACACAGTCTGGGCCGGACAGAGACGAATTGTACCCATTTACATATCCGTCCGTTCCTCTGCCTTATGCGCCGCGCTCCATAAGGCCGATTATGTAGATTGCTTGATTATGGAGAATGGCAACAGTGAGTTATCGCGGAAGCCAAGCACCAAGGGCCTTTCCACGAAGAAGTTGATCGAGCAAGTCAACATAATTTCTGGAGGCAGGCAATTGCCTGTAAATGCAAAACCGGCCATAGATTTTCGGTGAAACCGCGCAGATGCTGGTGGTGCCGTGATGTCGATCATGTGAGTGTCACCTCGACAACAACTTCACTCCCTTGGTTGATTGCAGATTATGTAGACCTTTGATTGAAGTCCTCCAAACCAGCCAAGGTCTTTAGGTGGTTATCGAGCATCGAGTTCACATAATCTAGCAATCTACATAATCTACTCAAAGCGGACCGAAGCTCTAGCCAACTCCTAGATGACATATGCTCAGTTAATAGCCATCTAATGCATTGGTAGTTACCTTCGTTAACACCATAATGGCATTGACGATCACCCAGCACAGGCCGCTATAGAGAAGATTGGATACTAGCTCTTTATGTACGCACTCAAACCCGCGACAAGTGCCGTGAAAGTTGCCGCGCAGCGTGCGCTTTGGCGCAGGTCCTCGTGCATCGCGACCCAGGTGTCCATCATGATCGAGAACTGCGTCGGCAGCAGGCGCACCAGCGCCTTGTCTTTCGCGGCCAGCGCCGATTGGCATATGCCGATGCCGAAGCCTGCGCGGATGGCTGCCAGTTGTGCAAGATCGCTGTCGGCCCGGAATGCCAAAGCGGCGCGCGAGAACCAGGGGAATTGCTTCTGAAATTGGCGGACGTAGGCGCTCTCGTAATCAAAACCGATGAGCGAATGATCCGACAGCCCCGCGATCGATTTCGGGGTACCGTACGCCGCCAAGTAACGCTTATGCGCGTGCAACCCAACTTCGATGCCTCCCACGCGCTTGGCTACCAGCGCTTCCTGCTCTGGCTTGAACATCCGCACGGCGATGTCCGCTTCGCGATGCAGCAGATCGTCCGCCTTGTTTGATGTCACCAGTTCGATGGTCAGCGCGGGATGCTCGTTCCTCAGCGCCGCGAGGATGGGCGGCAGCACTTCGACGCTGATGACCTCGCTCGCCGTCAGGCGCACGGTGCCGCGAACGCCGGTGCCGTGGCTGCTGGCCACCCGTCGCAGCGCCGCCGTAGTAGTGGCGACGCTAACGGCATAAGGCTTTAGTTCCAGCGCGGCATCGGTGGGTGCGAAGCCGTCAAACGAACGGATAAAAAGCTTCAGTCCAAGCGCCATCTCTAGGTTGTCGATGTGGCGCCCCACGGTCGGCTGCGTCAGGCCCATCGCGCGTCCAGCCGCCGACAGCGAGCCTGTCTCCAGCACTTTCAGGAAGGTCCGGTACCACTCCCAGCTCGGTTCGCGCTCCGTCATAGTATTCATTTATTTATAGCAGCGATAATAATTTAAGCAATTTTCATTTACCCGTCAATCCTGCATACTGCCATTTCCAACAGCAAAAACCAAGCGTCATTCACGCAGGCTTTGATCGCTGTTTACGTTTTTTATCCACCGTTCGTTTTCAACTCAACCCAAGGAGAATCATGATGTCTAAAATCGCACTGTTCGGTGCTGCAGGTGTCGTCGGCCAAAGCATTGCCGCCGCCATTGGCGCCCATGGTCAACCCTATCGCGTCGTCGGACGCACTGAAGCAAGCCTGCGCAAGGTATTCGGCACAGACCCCCTTGCTGAAATCGTCACTTGGAACCCCGATTCGCCGGCCTCGGTCCAGGCCGCCGCTGCGGGCGTCGAGACGCTGATCTATCTGGTTGGCGTAGACTACACGAAGTTCCAACTTCATCCCGAGCTCATGCGCAAGACGCTCGCCGGTGCAATCGCCGCCGGTGTCAAGAACATCCTCCTCATTGGTACTGTCTATCCATATGGTCGGGCGAAATCGCGGCCGGTGCGCGAAGACCATCCGCGCGAGCCCCACACCTTCAAGGGACGCATGCGCAAAGCGCAGGAAGACCTGCTGATGCAGGCGCACGCCGATGGCTGCATCAATGCTACGGTGCTGCGCCTGCCGGATTTCTATGGCCCGGGCGTGGAAGCAAGCCTGCTTCACGGTGCGGCGAAAGCAGCCGTGCATGGCGGCACCGCAGACATGCTCGGCCCGCTCGACTTACCCCATGAGTTCGTCTTCGTGCCGGACGTTGGCCCCGTTGTCGCCAAGCTGGTCAATACTCCCGCCGCGTTCGGGAAAATCTGGCACTTCGCCGGCGTCGGCGTCACGACTCAGCGCGAACTGTTGTCGGAGATGGAACGCCAGACCGGCCGGAAGCTGAAGCTCCGCGTGGTGGGTAAGACTATGCTGCGCCTGATCGGCTTGTTCGTTCCGATCATGCGCGAAATGGTCGAGATGAACTATTTGATAACCGAACCCTTGATCATGGACGACTCGGCTCTTCAACGGCTGATCGGCCCGCTTCGCAAGACTTCATATGCAGAAGGCATAAGGCAAACACTGGCTGCCGAGGCCAACGGTCGCACCATTGAAAGCGTTAGCCTGAGGAGCCATCCATGAAACACGTCACTTCCACGCGCCATGCCACGAGCACTAATTCGCCGCAGTTCTCCTGGCAATCCTCGCTGATGTCGTTTAATTCAAAAGTGAGCTTAAGGAGATCGTATGTCTGGTGCAACTATAGGTGGTGAGCGTTTGATGCTTAGGATTGAAGGGCTGTGCGTGTTGATTGCTTCTTTGGTTGCCTACTCCAAGGACGGAATCGGCTGGAGTACGTTCGCACTTTTCATTTTTACACCGGACATTGCATTCCTTGGCTATCTCGCGAATCGAAAGATTGGGGCCATTAGTTACAACTTGGCGCACTCTTATATCGGGGCTGTCGCATGTCTTGTGGCTGTCTCTGTACTTCCGATTCCAACACTACTTTGCGCCGGAATCATCTGGTGCGCTCACATCGGCTTCGACGGAGCGCTCGATTATGGGCTCAAGTATAGTGAGGGTTTTGGTTTTACTCATCTTGGTCGCATAGGCCAAATTCCCGTCGTTGCACTCAACCCGGAACTCGACGCAGACACTGCGCGATAAAACCGTGCCGGTTGTTTCTATGAGTTTAACGTCCGTATATGGCCGTCAAGACCCGGATCGTTATTCTCCTCAATCTGTCCCTTCCTCATTTTATTTCAGCCTCTCAAGTTTATCTTCTTTATTCGGCACCATCAAAACCTATTCTGTTATTAGCGTCACGTTGTGATGGCCGGT
>CAIQPV010000008.1 GCA_903873725.1 uncultured Nitrosomonadales bacterium | reverse complement strand
TGCCGTGGGCACGCTGACTGAGGGGGATCTCGTCAAGATAAATCAGTCGCTGTATTGAGTGTGACGCAAGTTTTGTAGGTGTGCTCGAAGTCGCTTGTAAAAGTTGTCCCACATTCAAAATGGGGGGTCGCCCGCGTATCCGAAAGAATCTAGCGAATTGCTCGTCGTTAACTCTAAATCCAAAACCAAAACGATCCCTTATTTAAAGCCGCTTGCCAAGAATAACTTGTGAGTACCGAGTTCTCTCCTATTTTTTGTCCTCTTTCTTACGGGCCTCCTCCAGTTGTAGCTGTGAATGCTCGATGGCCAGCGAAACCCAATCCTGAGTGAGCTTCTTGAATCGTTTGTAGGCAGCAAGTTCCTTTCTGATTATCGTTACATACCCCGGTCGCACAAACCGCGTAGTGCTTTTGCCTTGATGGCTGTAGCTGAGCTGGTAAAACGGGCCATGCTTCTTGGGCTTGATCGGATCCATACATGCGCACCCTGGTTTTTGGCATGCGGCGTACTGGCGTGACAGTGTGCCAGGGCGCATCGCCCCAAGGATCAGCAATTCCTGCTTGATCTTTTCAATCTTTTTTTCAATTTGCGCCTTGTTCATGCGGCGATTTTAGCATACGCTATCAGATAGCCGCAAGCGGCTATCTGACGCGCTATAAACGGAGGTGCCAATGATGATCTGGATGCAGTGGTGGTCTGTGGTTGTACCCTTGCGGGCGGCCTGTTCGCGGGAGAGAAGTTTCATGTGGCTGGTGATTGCGCTGGCGGGATTTTGTGTTCGCGGCGACATGCTGGGGGTCAGCAGTACCGTGCGCTCCTTGGGATTGGCCCCGCGCTGCTACGACCGACTGCTCGATTTCTTCCACTCGCCCGCCGTGGACATCGAACACTTGACGCAGTTATGGGCGCGCCAAGTCTTGAAGCTTTTCCCGGTGTACCGATTTGCGGGGCGTCCGGTGCTGCTGGGCGATGGCATCAAAATACCCAAGAGCGGGCGTAAGATGCCAGCAGTCAAGCAGTTGCATCAGGAGTCGGATAACAACACCAAGCCCGAGTACATCATGGGGCACAGCGTGCAGGTGATTTCGATACTCGTTGCGGCGGGCACTTCGTTCTTTGCCGTGCCGCTTGGCGGGCGCATCCATGAGGGAGTCAAATTCACCAACCGCGACAAGCGCACCCTGCCAGGCAAGTTCGGTGACTTGATCGAGTCCCTCGATCTTGGTGAACCATTCACGCTCGTCGCCGATGCTTACTACGCCTGCGGACACATGGCGATGCGCCTGCTGAAATGTGGCTGCCATCTGCTCTCGCGCGTGCGTTGTACTGCGGTAGCTTTCCTTCCGCCTCCATCCGTTGACCCGACAGCGCGAGGGCGCGGGCGTCCACGCGTGTACGGACAGAAGATCAAGCTGTGGACGCTGTTCGATTCTCCCCAACAAGGATGGGAAACGGCCGACAGCCCCGTCTATGGCGAACGCGGTGTTCAAATACGCTTCCTGTCCCGCATACTGCTATGGAAACCTTTGCGCGGCCTCGTGCAGTTCGTGCTCGTCGACCACCCCACGCGCGGTCGCCTGATCTTCGTCACCACCGATCTGGCAATGCCGCCAATCGAGGTCATCCGCCTCTATGGCCTCCGCTTCAAGATCGAACTGTCTTTCAAACAGGCAGTGCGAGTTCTCGGTACCTACGCCTATCACTTCTGGATGCGCCAAATGGACAAGCTCCCTCGCAACTCAGGGACGCAATACATGCACCGAAGAAGTGATGACTATCGCAACGCTGTCAGGCGCAAGATTGCCGCCTATGACCGGCATATACAAATCGGTCTCATCGCTCAGGGTATCTTGCAGTATTTGGCCGTCACCTGCCCGAGCCTGGTTTGGGCCTCTTTCGGATCGTGGTTACGCACCATACGCCCAGGCATCCCTCCCTCGGAGTTCGTTACCTCAACCGCCTTGGCTCATGCACTGCCAGAATTTCTTGCAGATCGTAATTCAGCACCATCTTTCAAAATATTCCTGCGCGCAAACATGGATGTCAGTAGCTACCAGGCGGTGCGGCTGACTGGATAAGGGTAAAATGCGGCACTCTTGAGCTGCCTACCCTTATTGACTTAAGGGAGCCTCTAAGAATTCAATTTACAAAGCTAAGCAACACAGCATGGCGACGAATGGGGTAAGCAGGCAATCCGTGTAGCGGATGCTCGCAAAAATGGATTTTAGAAGTTCCCTTAATTACTGATGCAGTTGCGCCCCGCTTGTTTTGCACGTTGCAAGGCACTGTCGGCTTGCTCAATCATTTGGCTTAATGAATTCCCCTCGCGAAACTCAGCCAAGCCGATTGAAATAGTGACATTCGGCAGAGCGTCTCCTGCAGGTGTGACGATTGTGGCTTGGCTTGCCTCAGATAACAACCGTTGCCCGGCTTTGCGGCCTTCCTCCAAATTGGTGTGCGACATAAAAACAGCGAAAACCTTGTCATGATAGTGCCCTGCAATATCATTGGGTCTTAGGCATGTCAAAATAGTCTGGGCGATGGTGCGCAATGCCTGATCTCCTCCCAGAC
>CAIQPV010000007.1 GCA_903873725.1 uncultured Nitrosomonadales bacterium | reverse complement strand
GAGCCCCTCCACGGACAGCAGGGTGTGAGGTCTAACAGCTTACGCTGCTAAAGCGTACTTTTCGTCGTTTGCGACTATTGGTTTTCCAGCTGATTTACGAGGTGGCGGGTCCTCGGTATGCCCTACACTGCTTTGCAACCCACGTCGAAGCCAGGTCGCCCCCGGTTCGGTTACTCTGTTGCATTACTCGGCAGATTGTAGCAGGTTCAGAGCGGCAGATGCCTGAAAAGTTCCATGTTCAAATTGGAGGAGCCGTCCCGGAAGATGGGCGCATGGCACCAAGCAAGTTGCGGCCCATGTGGCGGTCGGTCTTGGCGATGTGGCCGGTAAACCAGTCGAACAACAGCAATTGGGCGCGAAAGGAGAGGTAATCAGGATCGCCGGTTCCAGCCTCGGCTTCTTTGGTGAGTGCCATGAAGTTTTCGATAAAACGTTTGTGCTCTTGAAGATGGCTCTCAAGAAATGGGTAATGATAGCGGCGCATCAATTCTTCTTCGACTCTGAAATGATTTTGGGTATGGTTTGCGAGGAAAACAAATACATCGGGAAGCCCGCTCCGGTCGCCTTTCCTGATGTTCTCGATAAAACTGTTGATTTTGTCGAAGAAGCGCTTGTGCGGTTTGTCGATTTCTTCAATGCCGGTCTGGAATTCACTGCGCCATTCCATGTGGGTATTCAGCTCGCCGGTGCTGATGTGCTGTCCGGTTGTAAGAAATTCTTCACAGTGGGCCATGTAGATATGCGCTGGAATGTCCTTTGGGGCAATCTTGATACAATGGCTGAGCAACTCCATTGCCTGCGGAATTTTCTTCAGGTGATAACAGGCTATCGCTTCTTCAAATTTAGCTTTGGAGAGGCGCTTGCCATGCCGCAAGTCGGCGGGGTCATTGTCGAAAACTTCATAGATGGACAGGGGTTGTGTCTTACCCTTGACCCGGATGCGATCCAGGAAACGAATATCGTATTTTGACGGGTCGGCCAGGTCATACAGGGTGTTCTGGCTGATCAGCAGCGGGGCATGGTAGGTTTTGGTAGCTTCTTCAATGCGCGAAGCCAGGTTGACGGCGTCTCCGATCACGGTGCTGTCCATGCGGTTGGTTCCGCCGACTGTACCGATTATGACCATGCCCGTGTTCAGGCCGATCCCGATATAAATCGGCCTGTAGCCCGCCCGCCCGCGTCCGGCATTGTACTGAACCAATTTCTCCAGAACGGCAATGGAGCCGGTAACGGCATCGTCAGCGCTTTGGGTGAATAACGCCATGATGGTGTCACCCATGTATTTGTCTATGATGCCACGGTGTTTTCCTATCACCGGTTCCATCTGGCTGAGATACGAATTGATGAACTCGAAATTTTCGCCGGGAGTCATGGATTCCGACAGCGGGGTAAAATTGCGGATGTCTGAGAACATGATGGTCAGCTTGCGCTCAATCTGGTCGCCCAGCTTGACGTCAATGATGCTGTCCCTTTCCAGCAGGGTCAGCAACTGGCGCGGAATCAGCCGGCTATAGGCTGCCTCTGTTTGTTGCAACAGCAAAAGCGCTTGTTCATGGGCAAGGATGACCTTTTGAAGGATTCCGTGAATGGAGTCCTGCGCCGAATCCCCCTGGATGATCGGTTCCTGCGCTTCGTTCTGGTCATGCGTATCGCTCATTGCTTACCTTGGATTAAACCTGATGCTCGTGCGCCTCTAACATAATTATCACGGACGGCACATTTCAATGCCTGTCAGGCTGTTTCACGGCGATTGTTATGATACACCCGCAAGGTTAAATGTGGTTCAACAGTGCCAGAGGTGAATCAACATTGCCATTTGCACGCCAGCTATCCAGATCGGCCTGCACATCAATGTAACCGTATCCGGCGATGATGCAGCGCATTCCGGCAGTTTGCGCAGCTACCATATCGCGCAGATCATCCCCCAGATAGATGCAGTTTGCTGCGGCGATGCCAATGATTTCACAGGCCTTGAGCAGCGGGTCGGGGTAGGGTTTGGCGCGTGCGCAGGTGTCACCGCTAATCAGGCAGGCGGCACGTTCAGCATAGCCCAGCGCGCGCATCAGCGGAAGGGTGAAGCGGTGCGGCTTGTTAGTGACGATTCCCCACGGCAGGCCGCGCTGATCCAGCGTATCGACCAACTGTGCCATGCCGGGAAACAGGGTGGTGCGGTCGCAGATATGCGCGGTGTAATGCGCAAGAAAAGCTTCGCGCAATGCACTGAAATTCGGTGAATCCGGTCCGACATCGAAGCCCCGCCTGAGCAGGCCGATGGAGCCATGCGAAGCTTGGGGGCGCAGTGCTTCGAGCGGCAGAGGGGGCAGATCATACAGCCCACGCACATGGTTGAGCGCGGCAGCCAGATCCGGCGCAGTGTCCGCAAAAGTTCCGTCGAGATCGAACAGGATTGCTTTAATCATAAACAGCAGGCAGAAGACAGAATCTTGTCTGATGGGTCAGTGTAGCGTCTGTCTTCTGACTAATCACGATGGCAGGCGAAGAGATAATTTACATTTGTATCTTTACCCAGTGAGTAAATTTTGTTCAGCGGGTTGTAGCTCATGCCGCAAATATCTGTCACATTCAACTCCGCGTTGCGGCAGAACTGCGCCAGTTCCGAAGGCTTGATGAATTTGGCGTAATCGTGGGTGCCTCTCGGCAAAAGATTCAGCAAATACTCTGCCCCGATTACCGCGAACAGGTAAGACTTGGTATTGCGGTTGAGGGTGGAGAAAAACACATGACCGCCGGACTTTACCAGTTGCGCGCAGGCGCGCACAGTGCTGGCCGGATCGGGCACATGCTCCAGCATCTCCATGCAGGTGACCACGTCGTAGCAGCCGGTTTTTTCCGCCGCCAGGTCTTCCACGGCGACCTTGCGGTAATCAACCCGTCTTCCGCTTTCCAGCAAGTGCAATTTTGCAACTTGAAGCGCTTTGTCTCCGAGGTCGATTCCGGTGACGTGCGCCCCCAGTCCCGCCATGCTTTCTGAAAGAATACCGCCGCCGCAGCCCACATCCAGCACGTCCTTGCCTGACAGGGGCACGATACGGTTGATGTAATCCAGCCGCAGCGGATTGATATCATGCAGCGGTTTGAACTCGCTGCCGGGATCCCACCAGCGGTGGGCGAGTTGGCTGAATTTTTCCAGTTCTAGCGGATCGGCGTTGGTCATGGTGCGCTCGTTTCAGGGAGAGGTTGGAATGTAGCACATCAGAAGACAGATGACAGCAGACAGAGGACAGAATCTTGCCTGCTGCGCAGGTTTTTCAAAATACGGTTTCATATACGCTTTTGAGCATATCCAGCGCCACTGCCTCGGCTACTTCGATGCCATCCACAGCAGCGGACAGGATGCCGCCGGCATAACCCGCGCCTTCTCCTCCGGGGTATAAGCCCACCGTGTTCATACTCTGAAAGTTTTCCCGGCGTTTAATGCGTACCGGGGAAGATGTGCGCGTTTCCACGCCGGTGAGCACGGCGTCGGCCATCGCAAATCCCTTGATCTGCTTGTCGAAGGCGGGCAGGGCTTCCCGTATAGCGACAATAGCGTAATCCGGCAAAGCAGTTGAAAGATCGGTCGGCGTTACGCCCGGGGTGTAGGAGGGGTGCACATCTCCCAGTGCAGTGGAAGCGCGACCCGCAAGAAAGTCGCCGACTCGCTGTCCCGGTGCACAATAATTCTTCCCACCCAACTCGAATGCGCGTGCTTCCCACTTGCGCTGGAATTCGATCCCCGCGAGCACGTCACCAGGATAATCTTCTGGCGTGATGCCCACCACAATGCCGCTGTTGGCGTTGCGCTCATTGCGTGAATACTGGCTCATGCCGTTGGTAACCACGCGGCCTTCTTCGGATGTTGCCGCCACCACCGTGCCGCCGGGACACATGCAAAAACTGTAAACCGAGCGCCCGTTACTGGCGTGATGTACCAGCTTGTAATCTGCCGCGCCCAGCAGCGGGTTGCCCGCGTTCGGGCCGAAGCGCGCGCGGTCTATCAGCGACTGCGGATGCTCGATGCGGAAGCCGACAGAGAACGGCTTGGCTTCCATAAATACTTCGCGCCGGTGCAGCATCGTGAAGGTGTCGCGCGCGCTGTGGCCGACAGCCAGCACGACATGTCGGCTGGAGATGTATTCGCCATTCGTCAACACCACGCCGTGAACCTGTCCGTTTTCAATTACGATGTCTTCAACCCTGCTCTGGAAACGAAACTCTCCGCCCAGGGATTCGATGGTGTGGCGCATTTTCTCCACCATGCCTACCAGCCGGAACGTTCCGATATGCGGTTTGCTGACGTAAAGAATCTCCTCCGGTGCGCCGGCTTTCACGAATTCGGAGAGCACTTTGCGTCCGTAGAATTTCGGGTCTTTGATCTGGCTGTACAACTTGCCGTCGGAAAACGTCCCCGCGCCACCTTCGCCGAACTGCACATTGGACTCCGGGTCGAGCTTGCCCTGACGCCACAAGCCCCAAGTATCTTTGGTTCGTTCGCGCACCGCCTTGCCGCGTTCCAGAATGATGGGACGAAAACCCATCTGGGCCAGAATCAACCCGGCAAAAATCCCGCACGGCCCGCTGCCGATGACTACCGGGCGCTCTGTTAATCCTTGCGGCGCTTGCGCAACAAAATGGTAACGGGTGTCCGGTGCGGGGGAAATGTGTGGAACATTTTTCAGTTGCTTGAGCAGCGACGCTTCATTCTTTACCTCCACATCCAGTGTGTAGACAAAAAGAATCGCCGAGGGTTTGCGCGCATCGAAGCCGCGCCGAAAAATAGTGCAGCCGACCAATTCATCGGCAACGATACCCAACCGTTTGAGGATCCCGGCCTTGAGATCGTCGTCAGAATGGGTTAGCGGGAGCTTGATTTCGGTGAGTCGCAGCATAGGCGCTATTCTACCTTACGTCAGCGCCTTTTATTTTCCCCGGAGACATTGGGTAACGCACGGAATAAACTTCAAGAGGAATCCGGAATTGCTTTCTTTTTTATGGTTTGAGGGTTACATCATACCCATCACTCTGGGCAACCACAGCGATAATTCCGGCCAGTACGTCACAATGATCAAAAACACCAGCATAGTCAGTAACCACGGCAGTACAGCCTTGGTCAACTCGGTGATGCCCAATTTTGAAATGCCCGATGCCACATAGAGATTCAACCCGACCGGCGGATGGCAAAGGCCCACTTCCATGTTCACATCAATCAGGATACCGAGATGAACCGGGTTGATCCCCAATACCATCGCGGCGGGATATATGATAGGTGCCATGATCAGGATAATGGACGAGGGTTCCATGAAATTTCCGGCAACCAGCAGCAGCAGATTCACCATGACCAGGAACTTTACCATGCCCATATCCTTGTCCAATATCCAGTCAGCCAGAACCTGGGGGATATGCTCGTTAGTCATGATGAAGGAAAACAACACCGCATTGGTGATGATGTAGAGCAGCATGGCCGACATATTTGCCGAATTCAACAGTACCTTCTTTACGTCGCGCAGCCGGATTGCCTTATACACAAACAGCGAGACGAAAAAGGCATACATCGCGCTTACAGCGGCTGCTTCGGTGACGGTAAATACGCCCGAGTAGATACCGCCGATAATGATCACTACCAGCATCAATCCCCACACGCACTCGCGGAATGCC
This sequence comes from uncultured Nitrosomonadales bacterium, assembly GCA_903873725.1. Lineage (GTDB taxonomy): Bacteria > Pseudomonadota > Gammaproteobacteria > Burkholderiales > Gallionellaceae > CAIQPV01. Next base: position 5,257 of record CAIQPV010000007.1, on the reverse strand, counting down.
CGCAGCCGCTGCATCCAGGTGGCTTTTTTCATGCGCGGGTAATTGTTTTTTCGTGCCAGGTACCAGGTGACGAAACACAGCATGAAAGTCAGCAGAATTCCCGGCAGCAGCCCAGCAACGAACAGCGCGCCCATCGAGGTTCCGGTGGAGATGGCATAGATGACCTTGGGAATGGATGGCAGCATCAGGATGCCCAGTGAACCGGCCACTGTGATGACACCTGCACCGAAGCGCATCGGGTAGCCGTGCTCGACCATCGCCGGCAGGACGATGGAGCCGATGGCGACCACTGTCGCGACGCTGGAACCGCACACTAATGCAAACATGGCGCAGGCCATGACGCCCGCCAAAGCCAGGCCGCCGTGGAAATGCCCCACCATGCTGGCGGCAAAGTCAATCATGCGCCTGGCCACTCCGCCATGGGTCAGAAAATTACCCGCGAGAATGAAGAACGGCAGTGACATGATCTCGAATTTTTCGATGCCGGTGAACAGTTTCAAAGCAACCGCTTCGACCGGGACATGCGTCATCGTGAAGATGAATGTCAGCACGGTAAGCCCAAGCGAGATGGAGATCGGCATCCCCGTCAGCATCAGGGCAATGAGCAGGCCGAAGATGATTGCGGAATTCACGGCTTTTCCTGCCCAGTATGATCAGACTTGCGCTGGATGGTATCGTGCATGTGCAGGTTGTCATCCATGCCGTAGGGATTGGCATCAAACGGCACGGCTTTTCCGTCGGAGATTCCCTCCACGTGGCTCTGGTCGTGCTGGGGTAGTTCACCGGTTTTCAGAAAATGACCAAGCACCTGTAAAAAACGGAAACTCATCAACGACGAACCCAGCGGGATTGCGCTGTACACCACCCAGGTTGGCCATTCCAGATCAGGCGTGATCGGCCCTTCCGGCAACTCGCCCGTATCCAGCCCCAAGGCATGAAACACCGCGTAGTGCATGCCGTTATCCCAGACAAAGTGCCCGCCCAATGCGGCGATTGTCCCGGTAAACAAGGCACCGGCGAGCAAGCTAAAGACGATGAAACGGCCACGCACTTCGGGATTGAAACGATTGACCAGCACATCCACCCCAACATGTATCCCGGTGCGCACGCCATAGGCAGCGCCGAATTTTGCCATCCAGACAAACATGTAGATGCACAATTCCTGCGCCCAACTCATATTGATGGTGAACAGAAAATCGTAAAGTGCGGTGAACTGGTATTTTGCACTCAGGTCAAGTGCAAAACGATGTGTTACAGCGGCGAAAATGATCAGCGTCGCCCCCCCCATCAGAAGTGCGATCAGCCACTCTTCGATATGATCCAAGGCTCTCAGAAACATTCGCTTCTCCCGGAACGCAGGCGGTTGAAACCGCCTGCGCATGAAAGGACTTTACAGCGCGTTCGGATTGAAACCGGTTTCTTTATAGATGGATTCGATCAAGTCCTTGCCAATCTTGTCGGCATGTTCCTGATGAACCTTGACGAGCGCTTTTTTCCAGGCTTTACGTTCTTCGGGAGTCAACTGGATAATCTGCGTTTTGCCGGATTTACGCACAGCTTCCAGTGCATCCTCGTTATCCTTCTTGGCGACATCGTTGGCATATTTGGTGGCGTCCTGCAATGCGCCTTCCAGGGTCTTGCGAATATCTGCCGGCAGATCGTCCCAGAATTTCTTGTTCACGATTACCGCATAGCCGAGGTAACCGTGATTGGAAACGGTTACAAATTTCTGCACTTCATGCATTTTCTGGGTATAGAGATTGGACGGCGGATTTTCGGTACCATCCACCACCCCGGTCTGCAACGCCTGATACACCTCGGAGAAAGCCATCACTTGCGGGTTGGCTCCCAAGGCGCGCATCTCGGAATCCAGAACCTTGGAAGACTGAATACGCATCTTCAAACCGCGAAAATCGGCAGGCATGTGCAGTGGCTTGTTGGCGCTCATCACTTTGAAACCGTTGTCCCAATAGGCCAATCCCACAATTCCTTTGCTATCCAGTTTCTTTAACAGGCTTTGACCGATTGGTCCCTGTGTGACTTTGTGCAATTCTTCATAGCTGTCGAAAATGTACGGCAAGTCAAACACTTCAAATTCGCGGGCGCCGAGCGGGCCGAATTTGGCCAGAGAAGGCGCCAGCATCTGTACCGCACCGAGCTGCAAGGCCTCCATTTCCTCCTTGTCTTTATAAAGCTGACTATTCGGATAAACCTCGACTTGAACCTTCCCCTTGGTGCGCTCTTCCGCAAGTTTCTTGAAACGTTCGGCAGCTTGACCTTTGGGGGTGTCTACAGCAACCACGTGGCTGAATTTGATAATGATGGGATCGGCTGATACTGCCAATGACAGACTGAACAACAAGGCACCACACAACGCGCTTAAACTTTTCATCTTGACTCTCCCTTTTTGAATGGCGGTATTTGGAGCTACAACTTTATTATTGGTCACATCATACATTCCCAATTTTAACTAGACAACAAATCGATCAGGCTACTTGCAATACGCCATCCACAAGCCGTAGCTGCCGTTGCATTTTTCCCGCCAGTTCAAGATCGTGGGTGACCACGATAAAGCTGGTGTTGAGGCGGGCGTTGAGCTCCTGCATCAGCTCGAAAAGGCCATGGGCGCTGGCACGGTCGAGATTGCCGGTGGGCTCGTCTGCGAGTACGCAGGCCGGGCCTGTGACCAGGGCGCGCGCCACCGCAACGCGCTGGCGTTCACCGCCGGAAAGTTCAGCGGGATAATGTTGCGCGCGTTGCGCCAGCCCGACCTGTTCCAGCATTGTTGCGGCAATCGGTGCCGCCTCCAGGCGTTTCATGCCGCGGATCAGCAGCGGCATGGCGACGTTTTCCAGTGCGGTGAATTCCGGCAGCAGGTGGTGAAACTGATAGACAAAACCGAGCAGGCGGTTGCGCAGGTCGCCCCGCGCCTGTTCGTTCATTGCCTGCACGTCCTGGCCGAGGATGACGACACTGCCGCCGCTGGCGTTGTCCAGTCCACCGAGCAGGTGCAGCAGGGTGCTCTTGCCGGAGCCGGAAGCTCCCAGGATGGCGAGGCGCTCGCCGCGCGTCACATCAAGATTGACGCCATTCAACACCGGCACATTGAGCTTGCCCTGTGTAAACGTCTTGCGCAAATCGCGGCAACTAATGACGTTTTCTGATTCCTGATTACTCATAGCGCAACGCCTCCGCAGGTTGCGTCTGCGCCGCACGCCAGCTCGGATACAGCGTGGCGAACAGGCTGATCAGGAAAGACATCGAGGCGACGGTGATCACGTCGCTTGCTTGCAGGTCGGACGGCAGTTCGCTGATGTAGTAAAACTCCTTGGACAGGAACTGCACCCCGAACAGGTGTTCGATGAAAGGAATAAGGGTACCGATGTTGAGTGAAATGACTACACCGCCGACCACACCCAGCACCATGCCGACCAGGCCGATCAGCACGCCCTGCACCATGAATATTTTCATGATGCTGGCGGGCGAGGCACCCAGCGTGCGCAGGATGGCGATGTCGGCCTGCTTGTCGGTGACGGCCATCACCAGTGTGGAAACGATGTTGAACGCGGCGACCAGCACGATGAGAGAGAGGATGATGAACATCATTTTCTTTTCCATGGCTACCACGCTGAAATAGTTTGCGTTCTGCCGAGTCCAGTCGGTAGCAAATGTGTCCTGCGGTAATTCCCGTTCCAGTTGACCGGCGACGCGCGGGGCGAGATCAAGGTCTTTCATGCGGGCGCTGATGCCGGTAACCGACGTGCCCATGCGATACAGCTTTTGCGCATCCTCCAGGTTTATCAGGGCGAGCGTATTGTCATAGGGCGCCATGCCGATCTCGAAAAGTCCCACCACATGGAATTGTTTCAAACGTGGCAGCATTCCGGCGGGGGTGACCTGTCCCTGGGGGGTAATCAGCAGGATGGTGTCGCCCAGATGCGTGCCGAGGGCGCGAGCCAGATCGCCGCCAAGCACAATGCCGAATTCGCCCGCGCGTAAATCCGTGAGACTGCCGGCCTTCATTTTGTCGGCGAGTCCTGTCAGCCTGTTTTCACCTTCGGGCAGGATGCCGCGCACCATTACGCCCTGCACGTTCTCGTCGTGCGACAACATGCCTTGCCCGTTGACGTAGGGCGAAGCGGCACTTACCTCGGCATGCCGGGTGATAATATCGAGCACGGGCTGCCAATTCGACAATTGCCCGCCTTCGCTTATGACTTGCAGATGCGGCGTGACACCCAGAATGCGTGCACGGATTTCTTTCTGGAAACCGTTCATCACCGACAGCACGATAATCAGCGCGGCCACACCCAGCGCGATACCCAGCGTGGAAATGAGCGAGATGAAAGAGATGAAGTGGTTACGCCGCTTGGCGCGGGTGTAACGCAGTCCGATGAGGAGTTCGAATGGTTGCAAAATGTGTTGTTGATGTGAGGGAACAGACGTAAGTGTGCCACAAGCGCGCAGGGTATGACAGTGCAAGGATTACCGCAGCCGAATATACACAGATCAAAGAACATCCCCAAGCTGGCTACGAAGCTTTGAAAGACGTGGGATTTTCTGGCCGTTGGCGGAGGTTGCGTGGCAACATCACGAGCGCATGGATGGCAGTGGCTATCCGCGCGGACTGAAGGGCGACGAAATCATTCTGGAAGCACGTATCATGTCGGTGGCTGATGTCGTCGAGGCCATGGCATCGCATCGCCCTTACCGGCCAAGCCATGGCATCGTTAAGGCGCTTGAAGAGATCGAGCGCGGCAGCGGTGCCGCCTACGATACGGCGGTAGTCGATGCTTGCCTGCGTCTTTTTCGCGAGAAAGGCTACTGGTTACCTTCTTAGTTATGTCCAGTCCTATGTCGGCTAACTGGCGAGCGAGTTCTCGCTGTTAAGAATATTGGCCATCTGGAACAGGGCGATTGCTGAGGGTCGCGACCAGCAGTATGAGGAACAGGATTACAAGTGGACCGGATTGCTCCCGACCAGCAGGGTCGGCGATGAATTTGGTAAGATGAACCGCTGATGTGCCAGCACTTCGCGTCCACCTTCCACAATCTGTACGTTAACGCACAGAGAGCAGCTTTCTTATCATTTAAATTGTGGTGTATTCGCTGATAGCCACCATTAAGTCCTTATATTTTGTCATGCCTCAATCATGCAAAGATAAAATGAAGTTGGTTGATCCAGTGCGCTATTTAAGACTTGCGGTCACGGGAAGACTTCCCTCGCCCCAAGGTTTGGCACTTGCTATCAATGCAT
>CAIQPV010000006.1 GCA_903873725.1 uncultured Nitrosomonadales bacterium | reverse complement strand
TCCCTCAGGCTGGTTTCTTTGTGCAACCTCATGATTTCAAAGTCAGATGAACGACCAAATCAGAGTATTGGTGCAAAATCCCATCCGTAGTGAGCAAATAGGCAGGCAAAGACTGCGCCTGCGCAATCAGCAAACGGTCGAACGGATCGCGGTGATGCCAAGGCAAGCTCGCCAATGGGTAGCAATCCTCGCCCTTCACCATCAGTTCTGAAAATCCGGTGTCTAGTGCAAGCCGATGAATATCCACGGGAGAAAAATCGAAGTCACTCCGGTTCAATGAACGCTTGATAGCCACTTCCCAAATACTGGCCGAACTGAAATAAACCTTATTGGATAAATTGGTTAGCCTGACGACCACCTCCTGCGGCAGGCGCTCCGGGGCGAGCAGTGCCGCAAGCAACACATTAGTATCAAGCAGATAAACGTGGCCAGCCATCTACTTTCCCTGCTCGAACATACTGGCAATTTCTGCTGCACCCAAGCTGTCGAAGTTGTCCGGGAAAGTGAATTGCTTCTTACCCAAGCCCAATTTACGGGGCGGTATTGTAGCAGTTGACAACGCTACCAAACGCGCCACCGGCTTACCTGCTCGGGCAATCACAATCTCCTCGCCTGCCTCTGCCTGATCGACAAAACGAGAGAATTGAGTCTTGGCTTCATGGATATTGACGATTTGCATGATGCACCCCACTTAAATTAAGTGGACTAATGTTAGTCCGAATTGAGTCATTCCACAAGCGGAACATCGTCACACTAAGAACGTTTGCTTCCAACTTACGCTCCAGATAAGTTAATTGGTTACACACCCGCAATGGGTTAACCTGAATTCGGCAACAAACTTTCCGGCTCAACCTTGCTTCCCGTTATCTTCACCATCTTGTGGCGCGATTGTGCGCCGCGCAGGAGTTCTACTTGACGTAGCGGTACATCGAAGCTGTCTGCGACAAAGCGCAGCAACGCTTCATTGGCTCGCCCTTCGATGGGTGGGGCGGCGAGGCGGATTTTCAGCGCTTCACCATGCAGTCCCGCCACTTCGCTGCGCTTGGCACCGGGTTGGATATGCAGAGTCAGCGTGATGCTGTCTCCCTCGCGGCGATACCACATCAAAGCAATCTTACGGCTACGCTTTCGAGCCAACCCATCGGCACGATGAGAATGAGCTGGCACACGATTATCAAAATCAGCACGGTGAGATCGATGTTGCCCAGCGGCGGGATGCGCCGCCGCAAAGGGGCAAGGAAGGGATACGTTACCACGTTCAGCAGTCCCTCTACAGGCGAATGCGGATTAACCCACGACAATATTGCCTGGGCAAACAGCGCACCCATCAGCAGGTACACGCTGAGTTTGAGCAGTTTGACTGCTGTCCAGGCAAGCAGGCCAAACAACGGAAACCCGATGAAAGGAAAACCTTGCGCCCACAGCATGGCAGCAAGGTAAATCGCTTCCACCACAAATGCCAGCAGCAAAGAGGCGGCATCGAAGCCCCAGGCGGCGGGAATAAAACGGCGTGCACGCAGTACCAAAAAGTTGGTAAGCGTCATGATAAATTCGCCGAGCGGATTACGCAGTGGCGCACGCAGCCATTGCAAATGGAAGCGCAACAGCAATAGTGCAGCAAACGGCTGCACTAGCGTGTCAAGGAGGAACAGCAGAGCTATATTTTTTGTTACGGAGGACATCAAAAACAATGATGCCAATAAAATTACTGCAACTACGATAGCAAAAACCCCGAGTCCAATTATCTGCCGCCAAAATATCAATATTAGGACAGCGAGAACAATACCTAACGCAATCTCGATTATCATTATATTTCTTCTTATAGGATAAAAATTATAAGCATCTCAGTTTCCCCCGCCCAATTCATCACCCATTTCCTTGGCGCGCTCGGCGGCGGCCCTGGCCGCAGTGATGATGTGTTGTTGCACGTTATTTGCCTCCATGCTTAACAGGGCGCGCTCGGTGGTGCCGTTTTTGGAAGTGACTCGGGTGCGCAGCACGCTCACGTCGACTTCGCTGGCAGCGGCCAATTTTGCGGCTCCGAGGAAAGTTTCAATCGACAGGTGGCGCGCATCTTGATCTTTAAATCCCAACTCGCGCGCGGCCTGCTGCATGGCCTCGATAAAATAGAACACATAAGCCGGGCCGCTGCCGGAAATGGCGGTGACCGCATCCAGCATGATTTCCTCCTGCACCCATAAAGTCTTGCCTACCGCCAACAAAATACTTTGCGCCTGGTCGCGTTGCGCGTTGCTGACCTCAGGCAGGGCGTATAAACCCGTCATGCCGCTTTGGATCAATGCCGGCGTGTTGGGCATGGCGCGCACCACGTTCCGGGTACCCAGCCAGCGCGCCAGATCGGCGGCACGAATACCCGCCGCGATAGAGACCAGCAACTGCCCGTCAAGCAAAGGAGCAAGCTGTTGCGACACATCACTTAACTGCTGTGGTTTTACCGCGAGCACGATGACCTCGCTGCCCGCCACGCCGGCAGCCAGTTCCGCCGAGGCTTGCACGCCGAATTCCTGTTGCAGTTTGGCCCGGTTGTCGGCGTTGATTTCCACCACGCGCAGTTGCTTAGCCGTAAAGTCCCGCTTGAGCAAACCGCCGATGAGCGCGGTTGCCATATTGCCGCCGCCGATGAATGTAATGTTCATTGTTTAAACCCTTAAAATCTGTGGCTATAGTTTTTGTCTTTCGCCAAAAATTGCCGAGCCGACACGCACGATAGTCGCGCCTTCCAGCACTGCCGCTTCGAGGTCATGCGACATGCCCATCGACAAAGTGTCCAATCCCAGTCCTTGAGCGTTAAGTTGCTGCATGAGTTCGCGCAACAGGGCGTAGGGCTTGCGCTGCAACTCCAATCCCTCGGCAGGCGCCGGAATTGCCATCAGTCCGCGCAGCTTGAGCTGCGGCAACTGCGCCACGGCCTGTGCCAACTCCAACACTTCGCCGGGCGAAACACCACTTTTGGTGTCCTCGCCGCTCACGTTAACCTGAATGCATACGTTCAGCGGCGGCAGGTTTCGCGGACGCTGCGCGGAGAGGCGTTCGGCTATTTTCAACCTGTCCACACTATGCATCCACGAGAAATTTTCTGCAATGGCGCGGGTCTTGTTGCTCTGGGCCGGCCCGATGAAATGCCACTCCAGGGGCAAGTCGCGCAGCGCCGCGATTTTATCCAGCGCTTCCTGCACATAACTCTCGCCGAAGGCGAGTTGCCCGGCCTTATGCGCCTCGCGCACCGCAGCAACAGGGAATACCTTGCTTACCGCCAATAGTGTAATATTTTCCGCACGCCGTTGTGCTATATATGCAGCTTGAGCAATAACGCGGTTAACGGCTTGCAAGTTGGAAGCAATTGCGGTCATAATCTAGTCGTTGTTGGTCATGCCCGGTGGTCGTGCAATTGCGCGGCCTGCGATTCAGCGAGGATTATAATGGATATTACCGAACTGCTTGCCTTTGGCGTCAAAAACAAAGCTTCCGATTTGCACCTTTCCGCCGGCCTGCCGCCTATGATACGCGTGCATGGCGACATCCGCAGGATCAACCTGCCGCCGATGGAACACAAGGAAGTGCATGCTCTGGTGTATGACATCATGAATGACGGGCAGCGCAAGTTTTACGAAGAGAACAAGGAAATCGACTTTTCTTTCGAGGTGCCCGGACTGGCACGCTTTCGCGTTAACGCCTTTGTGCATAACCGTGGTGCCGGTGCGGTCATGCGTACCATTCCTTCCAAGATACTGTCGCTGGAAGACCTCAAGGCTCCGAAGATTTTTGAATCCATTTCCGATTTCCCGCGCGGCATGGTGCTGGTGACCGGCCCTACCGGTTCCGGAAAGTCCACCACGCTGGCGGCGATGGTGAACCACCGCAACGAAAACGAAATGGGCCACATCCTGACCGTGGAAGACCCGATCGAGTTCGTGCATGAAAGCAAAAAATGCCTGATCAACCAGCGCGAAGTCGGCCCCCATACGCTGTCATTCCAGAACGCCTTGCGCAGCGCCCTGCGTGAAGACCCGGACGTGATCCTGGTGGGCGAAATGCGCGACCTGGAAACCATACGCCTGGCGATGTCCGCCGCCGAAACCGGCCACTTGGTATTCGGCACGCTGCACACCAGTTCGGCAGCCAAAACCATCGACCGTATCATCGACGTGTTTCCCGCCGACGAAAAGGAAATGGTGCGCGCCATGCTGTCGGAATCGCTGCGCGCCGTGATCTCGCAAACCCTGCTCAAGACCAAGGATGGTTCGGGACGCGCCGCAGCCCATGAGATAATGATCTGCACCCCGGCTATCCGCAATCTGATCCGCGAAGCCAAGGTGCCGCAGATGTATTCCGCTATCCAGACCGGCGGAAATATCGGCATGCAGACGCTGGATCAGTGCCTGCAAAATCTGGTCAAGAGCAACACGGTGTCTTCCTCGGAAGCGCGCAGCAAGGCAACCAATAAAGACTTGTTCCCAGGCTAACATCAGGAGTTCACCATGGAAAGAGCACAGGCCACCGAGCTGATTCACAATTTACTGCGCGGCATGCTGAGCAAAAAAGCATCCGACCTGTTCATTACCGCCGGTTTCCCGCCTGCTTTCAAGGTGGACGGCAAGATGACGCCGGTATCTCCTCAGGCGTTGACCGCCCAGCATACGCAGGAACTGGCGCGCAGTATCATGAACGACCGTCAGGCCGCCGAATTCGAAGCCACGCACGAATGCAACTTTGCTATCAGCCCGCCCGGCATCGGACGCTTCCGCGTCAATATCTTTATGCAGCAGCAGCGCGTTGGCCTGGTGATGCGCACCATTACTACCACAATTCCCGATTTTGACGGGATGGGATTGCCACCGGTGCTGAAGGATGTGGTAATGACCAAGCGCGGGTTGGCCATTCTGGTTGGAGGAACCGGCTCCGGCAAATCCACCACACTGGCCGCCATGATCGGCCACCGCAATAAAAACAGCCACGGCCACATCATCACCATCGAAGACCCGGTGGAATATGTGCATGACCACATTAATTGCATCATTACCCACCGCGAAGTCGGGGTCGATACCGATTCCTGGCACGCCGCGTTGAAGAATACTCTGCGCCAGGCTCCGGATGTCATTCTCATCGGCGAAATCCGCGACCACGAAACGATGGAACATGCCATTGCCTTCGCGGAAACCGGCCACCTGTGCCTGGCCACATTGCACGCCAACAGCGCCAATCAGGCACTTGACCGCATCATCAACTTCTTCCCGGAAGAGCGACGCGCACAATTGCTGATGGATCTGTCGCTTAACGTCAGGGCGCTTATTTCGCAGCGCTTGATCCCAAGAAAGGGCGGTACGGGACGCGCGGCGGCAATCGAAATCCTGCTCAACTCGCCATTGATCGCCGACCTCATCTTCAAAGGCGAAGTCAACGAAATAAAAGGCGTCATGGCGAAATCGCGTGAAATCGGCATGCAGACTTTCGACCAGGCGCTGTTCGACCTGTATGAATCAGACACCATCAGCTATGAAGAAGCCCTGAAAAACGCCGACTCGCTCAACGACCTGCGCCTGAACATCAAACTGCACAGCCAGCATTCCAAGGACACCAATGTAATGTCGGGGATTGAGAACTTGAGAATGACTTGATTCGGCGGTTTGTGTTGGAACCGCTGTGGGTTCGACCCTACATCTGCTTATGCAAGGGTGCCTATTTAATTTGATTTACCGGTGCAGATTTGCCATTACACAGAATCAGGTTTAATGTTGCTGCCATGAACACCCAGCTATCACCGATTGAATCCGCGTTTGCCACGACCGAAGAGGCCGAGGCATACGAACGTTGGTTCCGCGCCAAGGTGCAGGAGTCGCTGGATGACAACAGCCCATTGATCCCGCACGATCAAGTGATGGCGGAAATGCAGGAACTTCTGGACGCCAAACACCGCGAACATGCTGCCCGTACTGAGGCGAAGTAAAGCTCGCCTGAGTCTGGCTCAGTCAACAATTACATCTCTGACCGCAACCCGACAGTAGCACAGCGGCTCAAAGATGCAATCCAACAAGCCGCGCCCAACCTGCCGTAACATCCCTATCTGTACCGCCCCGGTTTGGTTGCCGGAACCCGCGAAATTGTCGTGCATCCGAACTATGTGGTGGTGTATCGGGTAACCGCCTCAGCTATCGAAATTATCAACGTGTTGCATTCCCGGCAGCAATATCCCTGAAGCAGGCATTTCAATTTCACGCACGATTGAGACTTGCCACCGGTTTTTTATCGGAGCCCGACATGCACATCACTTACTTCAACGAGGACGATACGCGTGCTGTTCGGTTACATTATTGCGAAGAACCTGCAAGATGCCTGCACAACCGTTGCGTTGCCTCCAGAACAAATTGCCTGTCGGCTTCCGACAGGTTTTGCAACCAGTCAAATATCTCCAGCGATTGATCCTGTGCAAGAGTTGAGGAAGAACGCAACAACTCAGCCAGAGGCAACCCAAGAACATCTGCAATCTGTTCCAGTTTTAGAATGGAAGGAATAATTGCACCACGTTCGATTCTGGAGATAGTTTCATCATCCACCCTGACCAATTCGGCAAGAGTAGCTTGGGTCCAGCCAAGCTGATTGCGTCGTTCCCTGATATTTTTCCCCAGCAATCCCGGTAAAAGCGAAGAGGGCTTTTTTTCTTTTGTCATTCGAATACCTTTATAAACAGGCACGAATAATCGCTATTTCACAGTTTATGTTTAACAACTTATATTGTTGACTAGCAACTATATATATCTATAATTGCAGTTCCTTGGTATATCAACGACAAATAAAGGGAATACATGCATCATTACAAGATACATACGAGTCGGGGCAGCGTTCCAGTGCATGTCATGGCACCTGAGAAATTTGCTGGCGAGTATGAACGAGGAAAATGGCCTTACCTAAGTAGTGTTTGGCTGGTGAGCATATTGGCGATGATGACCAATCTGGCTCAAGCGACATACAGGAAAACGACTCAGGGAGGAGGTTTCGGTGAAATATTATGGAAAATGGGGCGAGATCCGAAACACGTATCAAGCACGTTCTTTGACCGCTTCAGTCGTTACAATCATCAAGCAAAATATGGTGCGGCGGGGTGGCGTTCACTTGACCTCTTCTACAACTACCATGAAAAAGTAAAACCGAGACTCGTAAGGAATTTCGAGGGTTGGATTACTAACCACTGGGGTAAAAGGTTAGAGAACCGTCAAGCGGTATCGAATCGCTTGAAAATTGCCGTTAATCTAATAGCTAATGCCTTTGCGGAGTTTGCCGACGAACAAGAAATCCGCTTGCTTTCTGTCGCGTCCGGTTCGGCTCAAGCAGTGGTAGAAGCAATGAGAAAGTGCCCCGATCTTAACATCAAAGTGCTACTCATTGATTCTGACGAAAGCGCTTTGAACGAGGCGCGGAAACTCGTCCAACAGTCCGGCTTTGAAAAGCATTTTTCTTACATTCTGGATAGCACAAAGGCGTTGGAAAAAGCCAGTCAACAGTTCAAGCCTCACATTATCGAAATGATCGGTTTTCTTGATTACCGCCCCCGCCAGAAGGCAATTGCGTTAATCAACCGGATCAGGGGCCACCTGCCCGAAGGCGGATTTTTCCTGACATGCAACATACACCCCAATCGTGAAAAAATATTTCTCGATTGGGTCTTGTTGTGGCCCATGATTTATCGAACAGAAACGGAGTTCACCGATCTAGTTGTCGAAGGAGGCTTCGCTCCTGACAATATCATGATCGTGTACGAGCCTTTCAAGATTCACGGGATCGCTGTGTGCAAAAAATAAGAGGCAGCCAAAAAAAGCGCGGGGTCGAATCGCATAAGACGGGCGTCAATAAGCGAAGCGCAATGCCCGTTGGTTATTGCGCCCTACCTAATGTGCCTCATCCCAATTCCCACCCTCGCCCAGCCCCACTTCCAGCGGCACTTTCAGTTCCGCTACATGGCACATGAGATCGCGCAGTTTTTCTTTTACAAGAGCCAGTTCCTCCTGCGGCACTTCGAGCACGAGTTCATCGTGTACTTGCATGATAAGGAGGGTTTGTAATTGTTCGCGCTCCAGCCAGTTCTGCACGGCGACCATTGCGAGTTTAATCAAGTCCGCTGCCGTGCCCTGCATGGGAGCGTTAATGGCGGCGCGTTCGGCACCTTGTCTACGCATTCCGTTCGCGCCGTTAATTTCGGGTAGCCATAACCTGCGACCGAACCAGGTTTCGACGTAGCCTTGGCTCTTCGCCTGTGCCCGCGTGCTGTCCATGTAGTTTTTCACACCGGGGTAGCGAGCGAAATAAAGGTCAATGTATTGCTGCGCGGCGCTGCGTTCGATGTTGAGTTGCGAGGCCAGACCAAACGCGGACATGCCGTAAATTAAACCGAAATTGATAACCTTGGCGTAACGGCGCTGCTCGCTGTTCACTGCATCGCGTGCGACTCCGAATACTTCGGCGGCAGTGGCGCGGTGGATGTCTTCATGGTTGGCAAACGCGCGTAGCAGGCCTTCGTCGCCGGAGAGGTGCGCCATTATTCTTAATTCGATCTGTGAATAGTCCGCCGACACAATGCGGCTACCAAACGGTGCGATGAAAGCTTCGCGGATGCGGCGGCCTTCCGGGGTGCGTATCGGAATATTCTGCAAGTTGGGGTCGCTGGACGCCAGGCGTCCCGTCACCGCCACGCCCTGCGAATAGCTGGTGTGCACACGCCCGGTTCTGCTGTTCACCATCTGCGGCAGTTTATCGGTGTAGGTGGATTTGAGTTTCGCCATACCGCGATATTCCAGCAGGATTTTTGGTAGCGGATAATCGAGCGCGAGCTCCTGCAACACTTCTTCATCGGTGGATGGCGTGCCGCTCGGCGTCTTTTTCTTCACCGGCAGCTGCAATAAATTGTGTTTCTATTGTAAAACGAAAATCCGAACCTTCCCCTTCCTTGCTGATGACCCATATATTCCCTTTCATTAATTTAACAAGCTTCGCGGAAATTGTAAGCCCCAGACCTGTACCACCATATTTACGTGTGGTGGTTGCATCGGCCTGGGTGAAGGGTGTGAAAATTCCCGATAATTTGTCCTTTGGAATTCCTATGCCTGTGTCCTTAACTGAAAATTCGAGGGTCACTTCAGAATCACGTTGATGTTTGACCACAACATA
>CAIQPV010000005.1 GCA_903873725.1 uncultured Nitrosomonadales bacterium | reverse complement strand
GTGAAATGGACAACATATCTGCCTCAAATGCACTGCTTAATGCCGCCTTCGCCCATCATCGGGAAGGCAGGTTAATTGAGGCTGAGGCACTGTATCGGCAGGTTCTGGAAATTGAACCTCGTGAGCCGCATGCATTGAGCATGTTGGGCATAATCTTGGTGAGTGGACCCGGCAAAGCCGAGGCAGAATTGCTATTCCTCCGGCATTTGGAGGTGGCTCCAGACAATCCTCTGACGCTGCACAATCTGGGACAACTGCTTCAAAGCAAGGGTAACGATAAAGAAGCTGTCACGTTGTTCCGTCGGGCGGGCGCGGGCAAGCCTGATCTCGCGCCCATCTTCAATGATCTGGCGGTATCCCTCCATCGCTTGGGACAATGGGACGAAGCCTTGGTGGCATTGGATCAAGCTCTGGGTGTTGATCCTTATTTTGGAGTAGCCCACGACAACCGGGGCGTGGTGCTTTACGACTGCCGCCGGTTCAGGGATGCGGTAGATGCCCATCAATCAGCCTTAACCTATACGCTGACCAATGCAACGCCAGAGCGCATATCCATCCTGCTTCATCTCTCCAGAGCTGCATACGAGGCGGCAGAATTGGCGACCGCCGAACAGGCATGTCGCTCTATTTTGGAAATGGATGCAAACAACGCAGTTGCCATCGAGTATCTTGCCAAGATATTGTATCGTCTGCGCCGTGATGACGAGGCGCTCTCCTTACTCAATCGGCGTGCCCGCAATCAAGGATTGGCGCGGGAAAAATACCCCGAACATCCTGAAGCTACTATTTTGGTTCTGGGTGGTGTTGGCGCGAGCCATGTGCCTACGCGCTATTTGTTTGACCCGGCACTATTCGCTACGATCTCTCTGACCCTGCTGTCGCCCGATCAGCCGGATGCACCATTGGGTGATGTAAGCTATGACGAACTTACCGAGGCTGATCTGATTTTCAATGCGCTGGGAGAGGTTGAAAAGGACGGCGGTCAGGTCGAATCAGTGAAAACGCTTTTGGCGCGCTTGGGAAAGCCAGTCTTCAATCCACCTGACCGCGTGGCTCGCACAGGCCGCGACCGGGCTCAGGAATTGTTTGGAGATATTCCGGGGCTGCTGGTGCCTGGCGTGCGCTGGATGATGGGTGATGATTTGTTAGATCAGCCTAGCTTTGCGTATCCGTTCTTGATTCGTCCCGGCGGAACACATGGTGGCGAAGACCTGGCTCTAATCCAGACATTCTCTGGTCTAGCAGAATACCTTGCGAAAGTACCCTATGACCGCTTTCTGCTGACTGATTTTCACGACTTCAAAGGGGCTCAGGATTGCTATCGGAAATACCGCTTCATTTTCGTTGATCGCCAGCCGTTTCCTTACCACCTCGCCATCGCCGAAAGCTGGTTGGTTCATTACTGGCGAGCGGAGATGCTGCGCGCCGATTGGAAGAAACGGGAAGAGGAGGCTTTCTTGACCGATTGGCGCCAAGTATTCGGTTTCAAGGCCGCCACTGCCGTTGAACAGTTAGCGCAACGCATGGATCTAGATTATGGCGGCATGGATTGCAGTGTTCTCCTCAATGGCGAGGTTCTGTTATTCGAGGCCAATGCCAGCATGCTGGTACATTTGGACGGTGCGGAAGCCGGTTTTCCCTACAAACATCAGGTCATACCCCGCATTCGTGACGCCATTACGCGCATGGTTCGGAACAGAATAATACTTTGATGGTTTCTGGAATAACAATAGCGGGAAGGGGGCGATTGCGGTAGTTGGCGAACAGCAGCTTCACTGTGATACAAATATAAGTTCGCCCATTGGCGGGTCGTCACCCATGGCTGATTGATCGTCCCAGCAGATCCTCAAAAGCGTCGAGTATTCGGCGCACATAGATGTTTTTATGTTCAAGCGGCCCTAGGATATTTTCTGGGTGCACCAGCATCGAAGGGTTGGCTTCAAAAACCAATATTCTTCCGTCCGGCATGATCGAGAAATCGATTCCCGCATAATCAAGATCCATCCTTTTGCCGACAGCCTGAATGGCTTGCATGCCAGCAGAACCAAGAACAGATTCCGGATGTTGCAGAAACTCTTTTTCTTCTTCCAGCTTCCAGGGACAGGACTCCATCTCCGCAGTGTAATAATGCACCATCCAGTTCTTCGATATCGCCAAGTGATAGGGGTAGGGTTTGCGGTCGATAAATATCATCCGATACTTGCGGAACCAAGAATCGGCGGAACGGAAATCAATAAAGCGGGAAACATACACGGGGCCGGACTGCTGGGCTCTGCATTGCGCAAGTTCGGTCGGGGTGGTTGCCAGCACCAGGCCGATACCGCCCTGAGTATGAACCGGTCGAATCAACAGCGGCAGTTGATCGACAATAGTTTCATCCCAGTCGGTGCTATTGGCCTTCCTCCAGACCGGTGGAACAAGCAGATTGTCTATACCATCCAGCAAAGCTGGCAGCTTATGGCGGGCCGTGCGTGCAACCTTGTCCGGATGATTGAGCAGCGGTTTTGTGCATACCTGAAGAAATCGGCTGACTGGTCCGGCGGTATCCCCGGTTGTGTCCGGGTCGCCCATCGCGTTGAACACCAAGTCATATTTCGGCAAGCTATCTGTTTGTCCATCGGGAGCGTATTCGATCATCCAATCAATGATGTTGTTGGTTTTT
>CAIQPV010000004.1 GCA_903873725.1 uncultured Nitrosomonadales bacterium | reverse complement strand
TGATTGTAAATACCCATAATTGACTCCAGCCGCTTCTACCAGTGTCGTGAAGCCTTCTGGTTCCAGCAGAAATTTGAGGTGTAAATAAAGCTAGTGCGAACATGATTTTGACAATTGATTGCCCGAGCACACTTGGTATCGTTAATACTGCTACCACACTTGAACCCCATGTAATTAACA
The DNA here is from genome assembly GCA_903873725.1 of uncultured Nitrosomonadales bacterium. Lineage (GTDB taxonomy): Bacteria > Pseudomonadota > Gammaproteobacteria > Burkholderiales > Gallionellaceae > CAIQPV01. The sequence continues at coordinate 6,393 of CAIQPV010000004.1, read as the reverse complement.
GACAAAACAAATAAAACCACCAATACTCAGGCCGAGTTGCTCTGCCGCTGAAGTCGGCATATTTTGATAAGCAAGTGGATATGGCTTTCCCAAATGTCATTGGCTCGCTCACCAAATTTACTGATGTTGGCGCATGATTAGATGATGCCAATATTTCGATGTTGGAACCACAGCTACCACAAAACTTTACGCCGTCAGAGTTTTCTTTACCGCATTTTGGACAAAACATTCACATCCCCTTTATTGATTTGTGCCGCACTTATAGGCAGCAGCACTAACGCCTAACGGTCAAAGTTGAGCGACACCCCCGCAGTGCGGGGCAGTGCGCTGCCAACGCTTCTGGTTGGCAGCGCCCGCACAAGTGGGGCGCAGCCGGGAGCGCAGCGCACGGTGTTCGCTCGAACGTGACGGTTAGGCGACGATAGCCGCGCTCCACAACCCCAAACCCCCGTTACGTGATACGCCACCATTTATATTTTCCCCATACCCCGAAATAACCGAACCAAAAACCCAAAAAAATGTCTCATAGCGCGAAGCGTAGAAAATCTTGTTCGCATCAACGCCGTCAGTTATGCGACAGAGTTTTCTTCGCTTCGCTCTACCAGCGTTTTTAACGCCTCCAATTTCTTCCTTTTTATCTGCAAAGTTCCGGCAATCTATAAAATATCCTGCGGTCTTTCTTCGTCGCTATTGTCTCCTGAACTTGGCGCGTGGCTATTGTTGCTTAACTAACGAATATACACCGATACCGGTGTATATTCTGTAAAATAGCTGTGTATAATCTGGCGCATGTTTGATAATAACATATTGTTTATTTATCAATAACAAATCAAGGAGTCGCGTAATGGGTACTGAATCTGCACCTTCAACTCCATCTCCCCCAAAACTGCTCGACCAAGTCCGTGACAAGATCAGGGTTAAACATTACAGCATCCGTACAGAAACGCAATATGTTCAATGGATAAAACGTTTCATTCTGTTTCATGACAAGCGTCACCCGCAGGATATGGATGCGGTCGAGGTGGAGGCTTTTCTGACACATCTTGCGGTTGAAGGCAGTGTGTCGGCATCGACGCAGAATCAGGCTCTTTCGGCGCTGCTGTTTCTTTACCGCGAGGTGCTGAGTATCAATTTGCCGTGGATGGAAACCATGGTGCGCGCGAAGAAACCGCAACGGTTACCGGTGGTGATGACTCGTGCCGAAGTGACATTGGTGCTGGAGCGCATGGAAGGAAATTACGGCTTGATGGCGCGTCTGCTGTACGGGACCGGCATGAGGTTGATGGAGTGCTGCCGGCTGCGGGTGAAGGATGTTGATTTCGGGCAGCGCGAGATTCTTGTCCGCGATGGCAAGGGTGGCAAGGATAGGGTGACAATGTTGCCGGAAACTTTGATTCGGGCGATGCAGGAGCATTTGGCGAAACGTCGCCTGCTTTATGAAGACGATTCAGCCAAAAGCATGGCGGGGGTGTTTTTGCCTGATGCGCTGGCGCGAAAGTATCCCAATGCCGCTGCCGAGTGGGCATGGCAGTATGTGTTCCCGTCCGGCAGCTATTCGGTGGACCCTCGCAGCGGACGTGAACGCCGCCATCATATCGATGAGAAATTATTGCAGCGCGCGGTAAAAAAAGCAGTGGCATTATCCGGCATCACCAAGCTCGCCACACCGCATACCTTTCGCCACTCCTTCGCCACACATTTGCTGGAGAGCGGTTACGACATCAGGACAGTGCAGGAATTGCTGGGGCATTCGGATGTTTCCACGACAATGATCTACACCCACGTATTGAATAAAGGCGGCAAGGGTGTGGTGAGTCCGTTGGATCGGTAGTATGTGATAACACAGCGCATCGAATGGCGGCTTGTGTACGTAGCGGCTATCCCGTGGCACCGATTAACCTATAATACGCACCTTTGTACCGATCCAATTCAATGCTGTTCGATTCTCCCCATTACCGACCGCGCTACAGCCAACTGTGCGGCTCGTCTGACGCACTGGCCCTGGCGCAATACGCCGCAAAAAATTCGCCACTGCTGGTAATTACCTCCAACGCACTGGAGGCACAGAGGCTGATGGAGGAAATTCCGTTTTTTTCTCCCGAGTTGCGCGTACATCTGCTGCCGGACTGGGAAACGCTTCCTTACGACCACTTCTCGCCTCATCAGGATCTTGTTTCCGAACGCCTTGCCACTTTGCATCACATCCGCAGTCAATCTTTTGATGTGGTGGTGGTGCCGATCACCACCGCGCTGTATCCGCTGCCGCCGGTGGAATATCTGGCCGCCTTTACCTTTTTTCTCAAGCGCGGAGAAAAGCTGGACATAAACAGGCTGCGCGAGCAGATGACTTTCGCCGGATACAACCATGTGCAACAGGTGCTGACGCCGGGCGAATACTGCGTGCGCGGCGGGCTGATCGACCTGTTCCCGATGGGCAGCATCGTGCCCTACCGCATTGATCTGTTCGACGACGAGATCGAGACTATCGCCACCTTCGACGTGGACACGCAGCGCACCTTGTATCCGGTGCCGGAAATCCGCCTGCTGCCTGCACGCGAGTTTCCCCTGGATGAAAAAGGTCAGGCCCACTTCCGCCAGAGCTTCCGCGAACGCTTCGAGGGTGATCCGTCCAAATCCAGCATCTACAAAGATGTGAGCAAGGGCATTGCACCCGCCGGAATCGAATATTACCTGCCGCTGTTTTTCGAGCGCACCGCTGTGCTGTTCGATTATCTTCCACCGAACACCACACTCTGTTTGCATCATGAAGTAGATGAAGCGATCGCCGGTTTCGCCAGAGATTCGACATCGCGCTACAACCTGCTGCGCGGCGACCCGCAGCGGCCTTTGCTGGAAACGTATGAGTTGTTCCTGGATGCGGAGAAATTCTTCATTCGGGTAAAGGATTTTGCGCGGGTGGACATCGTGGCAAACACACTACCCGTTCGTCCTGAGCTTGTCGAAGGGACTGAAGTGACGCCGCACATGCTTCGACAAGCTCAGGGCGAACGGCTAGATGGGTATGAGGCTGTAACAACGCAAAAAAATCTAACTCCCTGTCCCACCGCCTCCCTGCCCGACATCGCTGTCAACCGCCGCGCCGAAGTTCCCACACAGGCATTCCAGAATTTTCTGCAAGCTTACTCAGGCCGCGTACTGCTGCTCGCCGACAGCCTGGGGCGGCGCGAGATTATGTCCGGTTACCTGAATGAATACGGCCTCACCCCTGCGCTGTGTGAAAACTATGCGGGATTTCTTGCCGGCAGCGAAAAATTCATGCTCGGGGTCGCCACCCTGCAAAGCGGCTTCATCCTGCCGGACGAAAAAGTTGCTATCGTCACCGAGAGCGAATTGTATGCCGCGCAAGCCCGCAGCCGCATCGCGCGCGCCGCAAAAAAGAGCAACGTGGAAGGCATGTTGCGCGATTTGTCCGAACTCAAGCCGGGCGACCCGGTGGTGCATGAGCAGCACGGCATCGCACGCTATCAGGGACTGATTAACCTCGACCTCGGCGAGGGTGAAAACGAATTTCTGTTGCTGGAATATGCGGAGGGCGACAAGCTGTATGTGCCGGTGGCACAACTGCACGTCATTAGCCGTTACAGCGGCGGCGCATCGGATAGCGCCCCCCTGCACAAGCTGGGCAGCGGTTCATGGGACAAGGCCAAGCGTCGCGCTATGCAGCAGGTGCGCGACACGGCCGCCGAGTTGCTGAATCTCTACGCCCAGCGAGCTTTGCGCAAGGGACATGCTTTTCAGTTTACCTATCACGACTACGAAGCTTTCAGCGCCGGTTTTGGTTTCGAGGAAACCCCCGATCAGGCTGCTGCAATCGAAGCCGTGGTCCTCGACCTGCAATCGGCTAAACCGATGGACCGGCTGATTTGCGGTGACGTGGGTTTTGGTAAGACCGAAGTTGCGTTACGTGCCGCTTTCGTCGCGGTGATGGACGGCAAGCAGGTGGCGGTGTTGGTGCCCACTACGCTGCTTGCCGAGCAGCACTTCCAGAACTTCTCCACCCGTTTTGCCGACTGGCCGGTGAGGATCGCGGAACTATCGCGCTTCCGATCTGCCAAGGAACAAACGCAAGCCTTGAAAGATATGCAAGACGGCAAGCTCGACATCATCATCGGCACACACAAGCTGATCCAGAAAGGCGTGAAATTTCACAACCTCGGTTTGGTCATTATCGACGAAGAACACCGCTTCGGCGTGCAGCAGAAGGAACGTCTGAAAGCTTTACGCGCCGAAGTGGATGTACTCACTCTCACCGCCACACCCATTCCACGCACACTCGCGATGTCGCTGGAAGGGCTGCGCGATTTCTCGGTGATCGCCACCGCGCCGCAGCGGCGACTGTCGTTCAAAACCTTCGTCAGCAACTACAGCCAAGGGGTGATCCGCGAAGCCGTGCTGCGCGAACTCAAACGCGGCGGACAGGTGTACTTCCTGCATAACGAAGTGGACACTATCGCCAACATGGCAGAGAAACTGGAAACCCTGCTACCGGAAGCCCGTATCCGCACCGCACACGGACAGATGGGCGAGCGCGATCTGGAAGCGGTGATGCGCGACTTCTACCACCAGCGTTTTAACGTGCTGCTGTGTACCACGATTATTGAGACAGGAATTGACGTTCCTACGGCAAACACCATCATCATGAACCGTGCCGACCGCTTCGGCCTCGCGCAGTTGCACCAGTTGCGCGGTCGCGTCGGGCGGTCACACCATCAGGCATACGCCTATCTGCTGGTGGACAACAAGGAAGGTCTCACGGCACAGGCAAAAAAACGTCTGGAAGCGATCCAGGCGATGGAACAACTCGGCAGCGGGTTCTATCTTGCCATGCACGATCTGGAAATACGCGGCGCAGGCGAAGTGCTGGGCGAATCGCAAAGCGGCGAAATGCAGGAAATCGGTTTCAGCCTCTACGCGGACATGCTCAACGCCGCCATCACCTCGTTGCGGCAAGGCAAGGAACCGGACATGGCGCATCCGCTGGGCGTCACCACGGAAATTAACCTGCACACCCCGGCTTTGTTGCCCGACGAATATTGCGGCGACATTCACCAACGGCTGGTGATCTACAAACGACTCGCCAACTGCAACTCGCCTGAGGATCTGGATGAAATGCATCAGGAACTGATCGACCGTTTCGGCCTGCTTCCAGAGCCAGCACAAGCGCTGCTGGATTGTCACCGACTACGTCTTGCCGCCAAACCGCTCGGCATTATCAAGGTAGATGCATCAAGCGAAGCAATTCAAATTCAATTCACCCCCAATCCGCCGATTGATCCGATGAAAGTCATCACACTGATTCAGACTAAACGCCACATCAAAATGACTGGACAGGATAAGCTGCGAATTGAACTAAAATACGGTGAGTTGAGCCAGCGGGTCCTAGCGATTAAAAATTTCTTTAATGAACTTAAATAGATCATATTGCATCCACAACAAGGTCAGTCAAAAAGCATGAACCTCATCATCCAAGCCATCCACGACATTCCCGCAGTCCATCTTGAGCGAATCGCGGGATTGGCTACTGCCACGCGTATCGAACAAATTACGGCCCATGTCTACCGCCTGCGCGAGACAAAACCGCACGATGCGATTGCCACCTTTTGCCACGATCACCAACTCGACTACGGTTTCGTACGGCCCAACCAGCATCTTTCCGATTTCGGACTGGTGGTGATGGACATGGATTCCACGCTAATCAGTATCGAGTGCATCGATGAGATTGCCGACATGTATCACCTGAAACCGCAGATCGCGGCCATTACCGAATCGGCGATGCGGGGAGAGATTGACTTTGCCGAAAGCCTGCACCGCCGCGTGGCCTTATTGGAAGGGTTGGATGAAGGCGCGTTGCAACGGGTCTATGACGAACGCCTCAAGCTCAACCCCGGCGCGGAAGCCATGCTCATCGCGCTAAAACAGCACGGCATCAAGACCTTGCTGGTTTCCGGCGGTTTCGTGTTCTTCACCGAACGGCTGAAGCAACGCCTCGGTCTTGACTATGCCCATTCCAATACACTGGAAATCGTCAATGGTAAACTTACAGGAAAAGTTCTGGGAAAGATTATCGACGCACAAGCCAAAGCGGATTGGCTGGTGCATACCCGCGATGAGCTGGAATTAAGATCGGAACAAGTCATCGCCATGGGCGACGGCGCGAACGATCTCAAGATGATGACACAAGCGGGGATCAGCATCGCCTACCATGCCAAACCCGTGGTTCGCTCGCAAGCCAGTTATGCGTTCAACTTCGTCGGGCTGGATGGATTGGTGAATCTGTTTGGCTGAAAGCCCACACTTCACAGTGTCTACGGAACTATTTGATGGCTGGCTTTTTTGCTAATTAGTAAAAATCACGTAGGTTGGGTTAGCAGT
>CAIQPV010000003.1 GCA_903873725.1 uncultured Nitrosomonadales bacterium | reverse complement strand
TATTGAAACCAGTATCGAAGTTCGCCGCTGCTTCTCCCAGTTTAGAGGATGGCATACCAGAGGTCTGTTGCGCTGACGATTGGTGGGTTGACGATTTGTGTGTTGCATGTGCAGGTGAATGATGAACAGGTGAAGCTGAAGCCGATTTGGTTACAGTAGGGACAGCAGAGGGTAATTTCTCACCTGTTAAATTCGTTGGCTTTTCAGCAAAAGTCTTCGGAGCATCAATGGCTTTGTGTTCTACTCCGCCGTGCATCATATGAGAAAGTGCGCCGGTAACAAATTGTTGAGCCTGGAATCTGTCATCAACACTGGCTTTATTGTCTTGTGCGGTAAGTTGAGCCGCTCTGAAAAGAAGAACCCCTTCCCTGCCCTTCTCATCACCGGCAATATCTGAAGTCGCTGATGTCCTGGTATCCTTTTCGGCGACCGCCAGATTTTTCTGGATAGCACCATTGCCTTGTAGTTTCTGTCCTTCTACATTCATGAACATTCCAAGGTCGCCGTTTCTGTGTATCCCGGCAACCAGCTTTTCGTCGCTAATGGTGGCAGCATAGGCAGTAACCGATGCGCTTTGTTCAAGGGCCTGACTTTTTGTGTCGGTAGCTGTTTGATTAGCAATCAGAGAATTCGTATATGACTGTTGAGCTGAGGTACGTCTGGATAGTTCAGTAACAGCGCGCGCGCCAAAGCCATGTGTTTTCGCGAAATTCAAGGCGTCGTCAAGCACGGAACCGGTTTCTTTTGCGCTGGCAATTGCGGACTCGTGTCCAGAGTTAAAATTATCATGAAGACCGGACTTGGCTAGTGCTGATGTTGAACCGGTTAATGACCCCCCTATTGAAAATCCCGAACCCTTGGATGTCCCAGCGGATCCACCAGCAGAAACGTTAAGTCCTGCTTGAGATACCGCCTCATTATCACTTGAGGATGATATGTTATGCCCTGCTTGATCTTTGACGGAACTGTGTACATTTTGTGATCGGTATTTTCTGTAGGCTTCGGACTCAGAATCCGTGAATCCCCATTCCCTGTGATGCTGGTTGTTCACAGATTTGGCGTTGTCTTTAGCGACCTGTGCGTTTTCGTTTTGGGTTTTGCTGGTTGATGCTGCATATTGAAGGTTGGAACTGGCCCGTGATATTTCTTGACCTGCCTGAGAGGAAGCGTTAATCATCGGCATCGCCCCATTTAATTCTGTCACTGCTGCTTCCGCTGTATGTCTTGCGCCGCCCATGCCGCTGTTGGAAAAAATTGCCTCCTGCTTATTAACGGTAGGCGCAGCGGAATCTTCAACCGCATTTCCTTTCGGACCAATATTTGAACCCACATTCACCAGCGCAGCAGATTCACCCAGCGCAAAGATCATCCCCATAAGCACTGGCAAGCTTGCCATCATGTGTGATGCACTGCCAACCTGGAAGCTGAGTTCTTTATAAACTGCTACATTCTCTGCCAGAGAAATAACGCCACCATTCGCAATACCCTGGCAGAAGTTGGCGATGGAGATGTAAATCATGCCATTGATGAGTTCCGCACCTACATTAGTGACGAGCAAAGGCCAGGCAATTAGATGAGCGACAGTTTTAATGCATTTACCCGCATTGACCCCGGCAAACATCATGAACATCACCATGATCGGGCCTAGCCCAATGATAAGTGCAAGAAGATAATTGCCAAAACTTCCGGCATATTTGAGCATCGGCACTTCGGCTGCTGCAAACTGGATGTTGTTTCGTTCGATCTCGTTGGCTTGAACCAGAGACGATTCGCAAATCGTCCTGCCCTCACCGGAGGTGCTCAGGCAAGAAAGTTCATTGGCAACCAATTCTCCCATTAACAGATTAATGACTTCGCTTTGCGCCTGCGCACTCCCGACGGCTAGGGTTCCGTTAATCGTATTGGAATTCCGGGTGGCAGACCATTGTGTAGTTATCTGGTCAACCACAGTGTTAGATGCAATGTTGGGCTGATCCATGCCGTTGATTGCTCCTTGAACCACGCGGCTAAATTCAACTGATTCCAAAGCAGTACCGATGTTCGTCGCAACTGTGTTGGCAGCATCATAGCAATCAAGAATTGTTTGGCCGGTGCCTATTGACGGAACATATGCGCTCGACAGTGAGGCCTGGTAAAGAAGGGCTCCAAGCGCGGTTGGGTTAGCTCCATTTATTGCAATGCTTGTTGTCGCATTTGCTCCCGTGTTGCCAGCATTGCTGACCAGATTGCTTATGTTCGCATAATCAACTCCAGCGTCAGACGCGAGGCAATTTGTTATGACACTATCTACCTGAGAAGCTATCCCATTAAGACGGCTGATAGAGGATCTGGAAGCGAGAAGTACCTTCAGTGGGTTAATGAACCCATTACCTGTTGCAGAAATAGCCGGGTAGTTTGTACCCGTAGATTGAAATGCTGTTTGAACCAGTCCACCGGCTTGCTGAGACAAAATGCTGCCGGTCGCCGGAATCATGGAAATGATGAGGGGCACATTGTTGATGACAGTGACCTGGCTGTTCACCGTACTTTCAACTTGAATTTTGCTTTGGAATCCAGGGAAGGTGAGCAGCATCGCCATGATAAACGGCAAGACAGCACTCAGACTACCTTTGGCCAAAACACCCTGGGGATTCCCGCCCACTGCAGCGATGGGTGCCTTGGTCACCGTAGCCAAAATAGTCCACATTGAAGCCAGCATAGCGCAGCCCCAAATAAAGGCTGTCTGCTGGCATATCATCGCTACGCCATTAAAGATGGCATTCAGCGTGGTTAAATCTGCGGTGGTAACGTAGATGGTTAAAGTCGGCATGTTCTTCTATTTAACTTTGTTTGCCTGCAGCGTAGTCGACATGACGAGTTGGTTGATCACGGCAATGACGTTATGACGAGCATTGCAAATGTCCTGCTGATGTAAATAATCGGCACGCAAGGTTTCAATATGCTTTTTTGTATCATCGGTCAGCGTGTACCCGGTAACGTCCTTTATCCCGTTGACTGATTTGTATAAGGCTTCACCTACTTTAGCGGTAATGCAGCTTGTAATATGAGGTTCGAGTTGTGCTGCAATGGACGATCTTGTATCTGGATTGCTGGTTTTTGTGAGTAATCCGATGAGCGGAACGCCGGACTGCTTTATAAAAGCAACCTGAGTAGAGGTGAGTTGGACGCTGCTGGCGCTATTAAAGCGCCCGACGATTGAAGCAGGGTCGGCGGCTCCTGTTGAGGTGTCTGCAGTACCGAAAAGCATGGTGTTGACCCAACCTTTGATCCCAACGTAGTTGTAGGCTGACTTTTGCATTTTCGTGCAAATCTGGGGATCAGTATTGACTCCAGCCGTAGTTGAACCAAGAGGATTCATGCATTGCCATAACAACATCTGGCTGTCAGGCGACGCGGAACCCGGGCCCCCGCCTTTTACAAGACTATCCAGAGTGATGGTATTTTCTCCGCTGCAGGAATTTTGCGTCATTCCGGTACCTGAAGTCGCTGAGGAGGTGTTAGCAGTCGAGGATTGATTGTCAATCTCGCAGGTTACAGCGTTAATTTCAAAACCCAGCAATGAGAGCAAAACACGGTTATTGAGTGAAGTGGGATCGCTGGAGTTGTCTGTACTTCCATCAGCGTTAGTCAGGCCGACTGTCCCCAATATGGTCGAGGCACCCGAGGCGACAAGCACCTTCGCGTTGCCGTTGCCGGCTTTGGGGTTCAAGTGTGCCCCTTGATTGATGAGGGAGTTTGGATTAGCGAGATAGGATCCCAGTCCGGCAGTCCAGTCCGATATCTGTTGGTTCACCACGTTATTGGTCATAGCGTCCCCCCCGATTGCGGACGCGAGTTCCTTGTCGGCACCATCGGTAAGCAGATGGGCCATATTGCAAGAATTCTTGGCCAGGTTGTTCATTTTTTGCAGGAGTGTTTGAAACTCGGTCAGAAGTTTGCCGAGCGAGGGGGAAATAGCGTCTATCGCCGCTTTAAATGCCAGCCCCACGGCGTTTGCCGCAACCTGCCTGAAAAGTGTTACCAGTTGCTGGCTGTTGATAAACGTGAAGGAGCCCAGATAAAGATCAACACCACCGCAGCCTGCATCAAGTCGGGGCGGGTCAAAACTCACCACGTTTGCACTTTGAATAGGCGTCCGCATGATGAAACTCCCGCCGAACACACCCACCCTGTCTTGGGTTGAAATTGTTGTGGGTGCCGTTGAGTTGCTCATGAACATCGTATTCAGATCAGCCATGATCCCTGCTGAAGCACCGGGACTGCTTGCGATAAAAAAAGCGACGATTATTATTTTCAGCATGGCAGTCATCATTTGT
>CAIQPV010000002.1 GCA_903873725.1 uncultured Nitrosomonadales bacterium | reverse complement strand
GGGTTGAAGGTACTTTTGAGCTGGTTGCGCATCCAAATTACATAGTCATTATTGAAGAGGACGAGACCGAAGTGACGGTCTTAAACGTTAATCATGCGCGCCGGCAATGGCCTAGGTGAACAACATCCCAAGAACCGCCATTTAGGCTTTCGTGATATTGCGGCGGCGCACGATGGTTCCAACCAGACCTAAACCTGCCAACACCGTTTTCTACAGGGACCCCAGTAAGGCCTCGACGCCACGAGCAGAAGCACGACAACAGAGAGTGGACCTGGATACGTCATGATGCTCTGGAATCGGACTAAAATTAAGTGTAATGGTAAATTTTCACTAGCTTTGTGGCCAATTCTGAAAATTTCGTCGGTTTGGGATTAAAACCCTTCAAGGTAATGCGAGCGACGGCACTTTCAATACGGTAACCTGGAGCCGGTACTCAAATAGCTCCACGTCCTTGATGCCTGCACAGGCCAGTATCAGATCTTCGGACATCGACCTGCAAACGATGATGCCTCGCACGCGTTGGCCAGGCTCCGAAAGTTCCTTGCGGACCCAGTTGACATATCGAAGTAACTGACCAACGACACGGTCATAGCCTTTTTCTACTTTGAGTTCCAGGACGACAAATCCTCCCAATGTATCTTTTGCAAGGATATCGATTCGTCTACCACCTCCAGCCGGATACTCAAACCCGGTAATTTCTTCATCTTGAAAAAGCGTCAATCCTGGCTCAATCAGATGCAAGTTGTCCGCTAGGTATCTTTGAAGGTCCTTCTCGAGAGCGAACTGTGAGGAGCCAGTTGGCCCGGCATCTATTACAGCCCCAGCATCATCCTCTTCTTCTGTCACCGACACGGTCTTGCCACCAGCGGCCACTATCTGGATTTTGGCTGCTTGATGTACGGGCACCGGGTCGGTTGCAGGGTCATAGCGCCGGTATTCGCGCGAGCCAACCTTGAACAGCACGTCATCGGTGCTGTTGGTTGCTGGATGATGAAGCCGACTCTGATCGTTGGTCGAGGCTTGCACCAAATGCGCATGGATGCTGCCTGGCTTGAGCTTCGGGTAGTGTTGAGCAAACCAACCGACTGCGCGCTGTGCGGCAAACGTCTCGCCGGGTTTCAAGTCCCAGTCTGAGAGCATATCCTTCAGCAACGCTCTGGTTGGCTTGTCGTAAATGGATCGCGCCATGCCTGGCTCTCCTTAGGTTCTTGGTCAAAAGAGTGATTTAACCAGATTGGCGACGAGTTCACCACGTGTGCTAAATACCATACATTCAATTTATGTGAAAGAACATGGCAAAAATAGCAAAGGGCAGCTCACAGAACTGCCCTTTTGAATTCGCAGGGGAATCGAACCCCTATCTCCAACTTAGCAGGTTGGCGTTCTATCCATTGAACTATCGACCTAGGCTTATTGTAACAATACCTGGAAGTATTGTCAATATCATGCCTTCGATTTGGTTTTCGAAAAATTTCGTTGATATATTTTCAACGAAAGGTAAGCGCATTGACTACGTATGGACTAGAGGAGTAAGCCATTGTCATTAAGTTTTATGCCTATGCTCTGCACATTTACGCCTTTGAAGATCGCATGATGAAAGGTAGAAAACTTTATGTTGAAGACTTAATTTTCATGCGTATCAATTCAGATATTCACCATCATGCAGTTGCGTTCACTTCGTTCGTCGTGATCAACTTACGAGAAAAGCCCCTCGTGAAGAGGGGCTTGGGGTTTTATGGAATCCGAAATTAGTATAATAATTTCGGGCAAGCTACACCTGAAACCAATGGTTCCAGTTTTCACCAGTTTGGCGGGTTTTACCCGCAATTACTCATTCCAATTACCATTGCTGGCCTACTTGGATACAACTTTCCCTCCGCTATTAAGCGGATTAACTATATTAAACGTAGGGTTTTTCTGCCGCCCAGCCGCCAAGCTGGTCGATTGAGGCAGGAGCCGCCAAGCTCCTCCCGTCCCTTCCTCCACCCCAAGCCAATGGGGTTCAGTCACTTTCTCTTCTTCCTCGCCCTTTCGACTCCTCTGGTGCCAACCCATTGGATGCATTTCTGCTCTCAGACAGCTTTCGGCTGCTGATTTAATGTCTACTCGAAGCACGCTCTCACCCCACACGGTTATTACCGCCACGCCGATATTTCGTGGCTGACGACAGTTTCCAAGCTGCCGTTCCGTCGAGATTTCCCCAGTTATCACAAACTACCAGTTACATAGACTTCTACACAGTATTCACGACTCAATTTCTGGGCACATTCCCCAGATTTCCCTCGCCCGAAGGTGGTAAAGCGGTCAAGGTACGATCGTGTTCTGTTTTTCATAGATTCGCAGGCGTTTCAGCCCTAGAGCCAGGCCAATCTTGCGATTGGCTCTTTTGTAACCATCGACCAACAGCGCCATATCCCCCCTGGGTTCAGGCGCAGTGCAGGGTTAAGCTATCACCCGTGGCTGGTGGACTTCAGGGCGTGACCCCCTTCATCTCCCGCTCACCCGACAACTCTTGGCTCTTGCCAATGATGCCGAAGCGTATTTTTCTTACGCATTGAATGCCATCCCAGGTCGCAAGCGTTATGAGGTTTCCACTCATCCCGCCGTCGGTCTTAACGTCCTTGCGGACTCCCGATTTCGTTGTGTGCAGGCTTGCCGGTATTTCCACCGGTTCGCCGTTTCCTGGTCGCACACCCACCCGGGTCATCTTTGACCCGAATTTCAAGGACTGAACTGAGGGGTTTAGGCTGACCAATTGGTCAGTGGTTACCCCCTCAACTCGTCCTCGCACCCGGCGTGCAAGTTTCCCTGCACCGGGCGCCAAGAAGAAGATTCCACAGATTGGCGATCCGTGGCTTGGGGCTTGGCGGCCCCTGGAACATTGCGCTCCGTGTGACTTTGGTGGCTGTGCAATTGGCGTTGCCTGCTACCCCCTCCGATGGAGAAGAGGTAGTAGGCAACGTCAAGAGCAGGGAGCGGGTGCCTCAACCAGGTCAACGTTTATCAAGTGCTGCACGCGTTGGCAGCGGTGGCTTGAACAGCCCAACTGGTATGGAAATGTGCCGTTTTAGAAAAGGTGGGGAGCTGGCGCCCCCCACCTTCATTTAGCGTGGTAGCTTTACTAGCTATGACGTTGTAGTTATCATCACTTTATGAAAATCTATGATGACCTGACGCCTGCCTTAAAAAGCATCTTGCTTCACTACACCAGGGGCTACACAAGGTGGATCTCAATCAAGACTGAGCCGGACAAACTCAAAGCGCTCGATGCGAAATGGGCGGAGGCTTACGGCACGCGCCTTGCTGCTTATCAACGCCAAGACAAGAAGCAAAAGGGCCTTCCAACAGCCGTCGCGGTGGTCGCTCCGGTGCTGGGGGAGCCTGAGGCGATTGAGGTGATCTTGATGGCAACCGAGTTCGCCAGCTCGATCCAGCTTGGCCCATTCACCCGAGAAAAGTGGCATACGAAGCTGCCAGAGTTTTCAAAGTTCGTGATCGTGCATGAGCCACGCGAACGCGGTGATTACGCCTGGACGTGGCGCATTCAATCCAGAGATTTGGGGCTGCTGGAGAATCATCTGACCGCGTTGGTCAAAACCGGCGACCCGCGTAAAGTCGCCCAAGAAACCCATCACTGGACGCGCTTTTATCCAATGTTCGGTGGGGTTCGCCGGCAGTTGCGCCGGACTATCAATTCTGGACAGAAGCTTTGGGGTTCTCTATTCAAAGAGCGAGCATGGCCGGGACCTGATCCAGACCACTTGCCTGCAATGGTTGGGTTCAAGAAAGACAGCAACACGAGCTTTCCAATTTGATTGCAAAACGGGAGGATGCCGGACACAGCAAAACGGTTTGCTCCGTTATATCGCCCCACTTGTCAGGCTGGGCAATATGGTTGGGATTACCTGACTGTTACGCAGGTGATCTTTTATATTAAAAGATTTAGTCGAAGATAACATCTTCACCATAAAAAACGGGAGCCAAAGCTCCCGTTCATTTGCCTTAAAAGCAATTATGCTTGTTTGGCTTTGCGGCGCTTGACGATGGAGCCGATCATTCCGAGGCCAGCCAGCAGCATGGCGTAGGTTTCTGGTTCTGGAACTGCTGCGACATAGGAATATCCATACACAGACGCACTGCTATAAAAATTCCCTGTCAAAGCACCGTTTGTGGTATTAGAAAATGATACTTCAACTGGGGCAGTTTGGGTGCTGCTTTGACCAGAATAAGTATAGACATTATTTATATAGTCATAATTCTGACTGTAGGAGGCAACCGCACCCACACCGTCGTTTGAGTTTTGGCTACCGTTATAACCATTACTTCCCGACACCGACAAATTGGCGCTAGCAGTTGCATATTCGTTATAACTCAAAGGGTCAAATCCAACCGTAGTAGTTGCAGAAGCGGAACCATTGGCTGAAAATACTGCAAAAGTTTTTGCGCTCAAAGTAAATGTACTATTACCGTAGTACTGCTGTGCTCCTGCTTCATACTGACCAAGGTTCCAGTTAGAACCATTTCCTGATCCACCAAGAGTGCTGCCGGAAGAGCTTAGATTCACCGGAGTGTCAACAGCAGAGAGGGAGGGTCCAGTTGCTACTGCATGACTGTATACGGCATCTGCAGATACCGTGCCCGCTGTCAAGCTGTAATTGGAAACCCATGTATTAGAAGCGCTATCGTATGCGTATGCGTAGTTGTATACGTCGTATCCGCTACCAGTGGCAAACGTAATGGTAGGAGCCGTTTTACCAAGTGAGTACAACGTGACCGTGAGATCAGTCAGACTGGCGCTGGCAGAACTGGCGGCATAGGCTGGTGCTGCGATGAAGGCAACGGCGGCCATTGAGGCCAACGCTAGCTTGGTTTTTTTCATGTGACTATCCCTGAATTTAAAAAAGAATTGTTTTTTCGTAGCACAGGCAGATAATATTATATGCCAATATGCGACATATTGATTTTGCTTGTATTTCCATTCATACGTCAATAGTCCGTTCGGACTAATTGCGGATGCTGCGGATGGTAAAAAGTGTGGTAGCAGAGCGATTTCACATCTTTGTGTGATGTTTTTACATCCAGTTTGCTGCGTCCTGATCTCTTATCCGTTCGTTCATTGTTGATAAAATATGTTATCAACATTAAAGGATGGCGATATGGGAAAAGTTTCTGCCCAACTTCCAGTGGGCTCTGATGCTTGGCATCTGGCACGGTGCGACGAGCCTGGGAATTGTTCCCAGGACGTAACGACCAACGAAACAGCGAAGGCGGCATGTCGCCGGGATGATTGCGTTGTCGGAAGAGCTAATGTGTTGCGAATCAAGCTGGAGGGCATCCTTCCAAAGAAGGCCGAGCTGCCGCGTAGACGACAGCACCCATGATGCCTCCCTCAGTCGTTGGACTCTCTAGCTCTGGGCGTGCGCTAACCGCACCGGAGTTTCAGCGCCTGGCCGACGTCCCTCCAGAAGCCCAATGGTTTGCCAACCTGGACAGCGCGCAGACCCGGCGTGCCTATAAGAACGACCTGCAGGCGTTCATGACGTTCACCGGTATCGTCAGGCCAGAAGAGTTTCGTTCGGTCACCCGTGGTCACATCTTGGCCTGGCGTGCCGACCTGGAAGACCAAAAGCTGGCCGGGTCCACGATCCGGCGCAAGCTGGCCGCACTGGCGTCTCTGTACGAGTACCTGTGCGAAACCAACGCAGTCACCCACAATCCTGTCAAAGGCGTCAAACGCCCCAAGGTGGACAGCTACGAGGGAAAGACCCCGGCGTTGGGGGACGCGCAAGTCCGGTTGCTGCTGGATGCTCCACCGGCTGACACGCTCAAAGGCAAGCGTGATCGGGCCATTCTTTCAGTCCTGCTGTACCACGCCCTACGGCGCGAAGAAATCACCAAGCTATTGGTAAAGGACTTCAACCAGGAGCGCCGGGGCGTTCCCCATCTGCGCGTACAAGGCAAAGGCGCGAAGCTGCGGTACATCCCTACCCACTCCAATACCCTGCGCCTGGTCAGCGAATACTTGAGGGCTGCAGGCCATGGGAAGGACCAGGACGGCCCACTGTTTCGTCCCATCGTCAACCCGCGAGCTGGACACACCGCCACAGCCTTGACGCCAGGTGGCGTCTACACCGCCGTGGTCGTGCGTTACATGAAGCAGGTCGGCATCCTGGGAGAAAACATGGGTCCACACGCATTGCGCGCCACGGCCGCCACCAGTGCGCTGGAGCACAACGCAGACATTGCCAAGGTCCAGGAGTGGCTTGGCCACGCCAACATCAGCACCACACGGGTCTATGACCGGCGCGGATCAAAGCCGGAAGACAGTCCTACATTCCGCGTTCGGTACTAGGGCGCAGTCCTCTTCAAGGCTGCTTCTGCTTAAATATTCTTGTTCATGCGTTTATTTGCTTGACTGTGCTTGAATATCAATTTATAGTTCTTTCAAGTTCAAAAAAGGATTTTTAAGCATGAAAACGCAAATCTCTATTCCGGTTGATACAGAACAATTTCTGGGTTTAGTGGACTTTCTTCGCAGCAATGGCGATGCACGTGATCCCGTCATGGCAATTGCAGACGCTATTGACTATTGGATGGATAACGCCAGTTGGAAGCCGGAATTGCTATCCCAAAGCGTATCGCGTGGTTATCAGTGGAAAAACCTGTTCCTTCCTGATCGCACGGAAATCCGTATGCAGTACAAGGGTGCGTACTCATACGCTAGCGTCGAAAGCGATGAGCTTGTCTACAACGGCAAGCCTATCTCGCCGAGCACTTTGGCCAATACCGTCGCGGGCAGCAGCCGAAATGCCTGGAGGGACCTCTGGGTCAAACGTCCAGGTGATGCAGACTGGTGTTTGGCTGATGAGTTGCGGGCTCAGAAGTGAGCTGGAAATGAATACCAAGCACGCCTTGACCCGCGCTCAGCAGCGCGGCATTCCTCCCCTGGTTGACCGCTGGCTTGATGAATTCGGAGAGGAAGAACACGACGGGCATGGCTATGTTCGCCTGTATTTCAGCCAACGCAGCGTGCGGGAGATGGAACGTGCCCTTGGCCGTCAGCCAGTGTGCCTTTTCAAACGGTACCTGCATGCTTACAAAATCGAGAGCTGTGCTGATGGAGCGACGATCACAAAAGGTTGGCGGACTCGGCGGATTCAGAGAAGTTAAGGGGGTGTCTATGGTGTGTTGCAGGCACACCCCTACCCCTAGGCCTTGTTATCCGGTTCTTGGGGATTGGTTGCAATACTATGTAGATAGCTATCTATATATCAATAAAGCACAGCCAGGATCTCCCACTCATTGAGATGATGCGCGCAAATTAAGCACCGTCTGGGACGCTATGCCTGGCGCGGGGTTTGAGGCTTGTTCCATGGGTTGTCAACAGCTTTGACCACGGATTGCGGGGGTAACTGTGATGCCCCCACTTTGCACCCCTCCCTTCAATACCCGATTACAGGCCGCTACTGCAATAGCGCGACGCCAATGGCAATAGCCCCCAAAATTGCGACGCCGAGAACCTGAGGGCTATGTGGCTTCTCACCAATGAGCCACGTGGCGTAGGTTTCACAATTGCGATCAAACAGGTGGTAGATCCCAGGACGTTGCACTGAAGTTATTGCGCGGTCCATGATGTGAGCATTCAATGCCGGGTCAGCACGCTTGATTTCTTTCACTGGACGCTGCTGTGCGAACTCATCGAGGGTGACAATTTTTTCCCCTTCGGGGCCGTGATGTGCAACCAGTCCGTTTGGAAGTTCTACCCCCCAATGTTCACTCACACCAATCAATTTTGGACGGGCAATTATTCGAGCACCAGGGTAATAGTTTGCGTTGGTCATGTTGAATTTATCCCTTTGCACTGAGTAGCCATACGAGTGCTGCCACGACGCCCGCACCCACAAGCAGGTTTTTGACCTGCTCACGTGCCAAGTCATTTTTGGCATCAGATGTCTTTTTGAACTGATCCATCAATGCAATCTGGTACGCGCTGGGGCGTAGAATTCCCCGCTCCCACTTGCTAACGGTCATGGAATGGGTATCAAAAAGTTGACCAAACTCCACTTGCGAAAGGCCGAGTGACTTGCGAAGGTCAGTGATAGATTGCGGTTGCATATAGGCAAAATGGTAACCCATTTAATAACTCTATGCTTAGTTTTTGGCCCACTGGACCTATCCCCGCTTGCGCGGGGGAACCGCCCACAGCGTGCCTGTGCCTGCGACTGCGGCGGGCCTATCCCCGCTTGCGCGGGGGAACCGTGTCGGTGTAGGTTTGCGATGCGATCTGCCGGGGCCTATCCCCGCTTGCGCGGGGGAACCGACCAGCTCTTTCCGGAGGCCGTGGCCACCAGGGGCCTATCCCCGCTTGCGCGGGGGAACCCCTAAGACCAACCTGGGTGTGGGTGACACCGTGGGCCTATCCCCGCTTGCGCGGGGGAACCGTCCGCCCGAAAAGCTTGTAGTCCTCTGGCAGGGGCCTATCCCCGCTTGCGCGGGGGAACCATGGATGGCTCCCCATCTGCATTGCCTTCATAGGGCCTATCC
>CAIQPV010000001.1 GCA_903873725.1 uncultured Nitrosomonadales bacterium | reverse complement strand
CATGCCCCTTTGAGTTCGAATAGCAAACCGCTTACTTCGTTCAATGCCGCCACATCATTTTTCAGGTTGGCATACAGCAGGCGCTGGTTCATATATTCATAAAGGTCGGAAAGATTCTGTGCCAGTTCGCCTCCCGCGTTCATGTCGAGGCTGGATTTCAGGCCCTCGTCAATTATCATGATAGCGTGGGAAATGGATTTCCCCTTGCCGGCAACATCCTTGCGCAGCATCTGGTTTCTGGCCGAACTTATCGCCAGTAATGCGCCCTGGTACAACAATAAAATCAGTTTGTGCGGATCAGCCGAAGCTACATTGGTGTCCATCTCGACTTTTGCATAAGAGTTTATTGCAGTGTTGTTCATGATGAGCCTCGATTATTATGCTTTAGGCAAGTTAGCCAATTGTGTAGTTAAATATTGGCTGGTGGAGTTCATGCTACTCAACGTTTGATCCAGCGCCGTATATTGTGAAGTATAGAGTGCCTGAAGCGCGGTAAGGCGCGTTTGTTCCGCAATAATCTGCGTGCCGATGCTCGTAATGCTTTTTTGCAGACCGGATGACACATCGGAAATCAAGCCCGTGGTGCCGTCCTGCGCCGTGGCCCACAGACTCAACGTGCCGGCATAGCCTTGCGAGTAGTTAATCGTGCCACGCGCGCCCAATGCCCCCCCGTTGACCTGGATTTTAAGCCCCAGTGCGTTACCCACTCCAGCGGTGAGAAATTGTCCCGATCCCGTTGCGGCATAGCCTCCTATGGTACCGGCCACATCCACACCCGTTGTAGAAACCGGTGCACCACCCAGCAGGTTGCTTGCCCCATTGCCGGTTATTGATACGCTGGAACTGGAGCCATAACTATTCGAGGTAAAGGTAAATATCCCGCCGCTTTGCGTGACAGCTACCGACGCACCGGCTGCGGTCAGTGCGCTCGTACCATTGATCTCGGTTTGTACTTCTGCAGCCAGCGTGGCGGCGGTATATGTTCCCGGTGCCAGGGTTGCGGTTGTACTGATACCGTTTAGCGAGACATTTAAGGTATCGTTGACCCCGGCAGTAATGGTTGTTGTTCCTGCCGCAGAAGATCCCACCAGCTTCCCCTGTGTGGCAAGTTGCGTGATGTTCACAGTGTAGTTGCCCGGTTGTGCGGTAGAGGCGGCAGAAGTATAGCTGATCTGCGGATCGGAAGCCTGTCCAACCGTGTCAAATAAGGCGGCAATATCGTTAAAATTGCTGCTCATCGCAGTGCCAAGCTTGGTTTGGTCCACAGCCAGACTTCCATCAGTCTGGAAAGTCACGCCGATATCCGCTAATGTGGTGAATGAACCGGCGCCACTGACGCTGGTATTCAGCATTGCACGCAATTGGTTGGCTACCGTATTTACCGCAAAGTCGCCCTGCAGAATCGCTCCCGTCTGGGTGGCTGCGTTATATGCCGTAACCTTGCTCACGGCAGTGTGCAGGGCATTATAGGCACTCACGAAAGTGTTTACTGCCGTGGTTGTCGCAGTGGTATTTTGAGCAATGGTCAGGTTAATGGGCGAGGCGGATGTTTGCAGCAAGTTCAACGTGAGGCCCGGAACGACATCCGTCACGGTATTGCTGCTCTTGCTCACAGCTATGCCATTGACCGTAAAGCTGGCATTTTGTGCGGCCGTTGTCTGGGTGAGTTTTTGTCCGGAATTATTGCCCGGATCATACGCAAGCAGTGAACTCAGAGCCGCATCTCCCGCAACCGAAATTTTGACGCTGTTGCTGGCGCCCTGGGAGTTGGATGACAACGACAGACGGTACGGAGTTGCACTGCCGTCGTTGATGATGGATGCGGTAACTCCGACGTTAGCTGCATTGATTGCCGCAGCGATGCCTTGCAAGGAATTGTTAGTGGAGTTGATGGTTACAGTCTTGGTACCGTTGCCATTCGAGGTGAACGAGGCTCCAGCATATACGCCATTGGTCAGGCTGCCTCCCGAAATTGTTCCCAAATCGAAAGTCAGAGTGGTGGTGCCGTTCCCGCCGATGGCAGCCGTTTGGCTTGTCTCTCCACCCGCCACCAGTGCCTGTGCCTGTGCCAGCGTAGTGACACCAATTGAATAGGAACCTGGTGCCACTGTGCTTGTTGCAGAAGCTGTCAGTGCCGAAGTATTGGAAGAGGTGGCAGTCATTCCCTGAAACTGGTTTGCATTGGTCAAGCCGGACATCGCTGACTGGAAGCTGATCAGTGCGCTCTGTACGGTGCCATAAGCCGATATCTGGGATTGATAACTTGATTGCTGGTTTTGCAGATTAATCAGCGGTTGCTGTTCCGTTGCCATTAACTGGCTAACAATGCTGGAGACGTCAATCATGGTGCCTCCGGCTGAAGATGTGGTGACTGCGCTGGATAATGATGACGTTGATGACATATCAGGAACCTCCTGTGCTTACCGTAATTGATTACCAGCGTATTTTAACCAGTATTTGTTCCGTAAAACCATTACCTTTCGCTGCAAGCATGTCGAGCTGCGGTAACTTTGCCACTACCTGCCTTCGACACCCCGACCGGATGGTTGTTTGAGAATTAATCCTAAATAAGGCTCAGCTGATGGGTTCGTAGGTGCGAATTCATTCGCACGCTCAACTGGTTATGTGCGAATGAATTCGCACCTACAACTACTTTATAACACTTTAAAAGTCATGAAGCCCTTTGCCAAAGAGGAATTCAAGTTAATTGCTTCGGCGGGATAATCGTCAGGCTTTCTGTTCAATCAGCGCGCCGGGTTGCTCTTGTTCTATCATTTGTGAAATCGCCAACATTGCCTTTGAAGGAAATTGTGTCACCAGTTGCCCGGTTTGAGAATCCAACACCTTGATAACCGTTTCCTTGGTACCCTGGTCAATGCTGAACTCGATATTGATGTTACTTTCTTTCATTGCACTGTTGATATTGCTGACTGCATTTTTCAGTTGGGCGTCAGTTGGTTGTATCGGTTGCTGAGTCGCCTTTGCGGCTTGAGCCAGCGCAGCCGGCGCTGACTGTATTCCGGATGCAGCAACGGGAACAGGTCCACTGTCACCAGTGAACCCGGGCGCCGATGCAGCGCTGCTTACATTCTGGATGAGCATGATGCCTCCTCCTTTGCCTTAATCCTGTGGCTAAAAACCCAGCCGGATGTTTCCGGCTGGGGTTACACTACACTACCAAAACTTACCTTAACAGAGCCAACACGCCATTCGGCAAGGTGTTCGCTTGTGCCAGCATGGCCGTACCGGCTTGTTGCAGAATCTGACCACGGGTCAGGTTGGCTGTTTCCGCCGCGAAATCGGTGTCTTGAATGCGGCTGCGGGATGCTGTCAGGTTTTGCGCAGTCTTATCCAGATTACTGATTACCGAAGTGAAACGGTTTTGTATCGCACCCATTGCGGCCTGCGAATTATTGATGTTGAGAAGAGCCGCATCAATAACCGCAATTGCACTGTTTGCGCCCGTGGGTGTCGATCCTGTCATCTGTGTCACGTCTATGGAGGAAACGGCGGAAAGCGAACTACCATATGAAGTGTTGGCAGCTCCTGTCAGAAAACCGCCATTGGCCGCACTTGACGATATCGAAAAGCTGTTGGCTGAACTGAGGCTGACTGTGCCACCGACATCAACCGCGTTGGCGGCAATAACACCTCCGGCTACAACTTTTGCGGCACCAGCCGCACCCGCGACACTTATCGTTTGGGCACCCGCCGCAGAGTTGTTGACGACCCCGATATCGTAGCCTTGAGACTGGGTCAGGGCTATCGTCCCGGCAGCCAGATTGGCCACCGCACTGATGCCGGTTGTGCCTGATTGCGCATTGATAGCCGTAGTCAAGCCGGTCAGGTCATTAGCATTTGCAAGCGTAGCGCTTACTGTCACCCCGACTGCCACACCTGCCGCTGTGGGTGCTCCATACAACTTCAGGGTATATGCACCACCGGCAGCAGCAAAAGCCGAAAGCGTTGCACTGGTGCTGGCTGTGGCCGACACGCCCGTAGTTCCCGCAGCAGCATTGATATTGGAGGCAATCTGGAATGCGGTTCCGACTGCGGTCATGGCACCTGCTGACGCCGCGAGAGCAGCCGTGCTGGCTGTATTCCCATTGCCGGAGATGGTCAGCGTCTGTGCTGCAACGGTATTACCTGTCGCCGCAAAGACGCCCGTAGCAGCGCCTAACGTAGCCGTAGTCATCGTACCATTGTCTGCGGCAGGCAGCGTGTTGCTACCGATAGCATTTGCTGAAGCGTTGCCAATCGAGAAATTAATCGTCTGGTTGGCATTGGCTCCGACTTGAACCTGTGCGTTATTGAGTGTTCCATCAATCAGATTCGTTCCGTTGAATGAGGTTGTGCTGGATATCTGGTTGATTTCCTGTTGCAACTGAGAGATTTCAGCCTGTATTGCCTGACGGTCAGATGCAGAATTGCTGCCGTTTGCGGCTTGTACCGCCAAACTGCGCATCCGTTGAAGATTGTCCGAAATCGTGGCCAGTGCGCCTTCCGCCGTTTGAGACATGGAAATACCGTCGTTGGCATTGCGAGATGCTTGAGTTAACCCGTTGATTTGTGAGGTCATCCGGGTAGAAATCGCCAACCCTGCCGCATCGTCCTTGGCGCTGTTAATGCGCAAGCCGGAAGACAGGCGTTGCAACGCTGTCTGCAATTGCATCTGTGATGTGCTCAAATTGTTTTGTGCATTCAGCGACGCAATGTTTGTATTGATAATTAGAGCCATTTTAATTCTCCTTGAAAACTGGTTTTCTATTACGGCATGTTGCCGTTCACTTTGGTTTGCCTGAAGTTGCCAGACACAAGCAACCGCCGTTGCTTAGGTTATCGGGTTCATATTCGGAAACTTTAGTGTGCAATTGAAATTTTGATGGGAATGCTTAATCAGGGCTGTTGAGTTGCGCTTCACTTGACGTTGAACTACATCATCAGCCTGATGCTATTCGAGCAAAACGGGTTTGCGGCACAGGTGAAGGATGTCGCATAATGAGCGGATTAAGGGAT